>JAAYQB010000078.1 GCA_012519525.1 Bacteroidales bacterium
CTATCTTGACGATATTATTGAACCTCGTAATACACGCTATCGTCTTATTAAAGCGTTGAAATCTTTGCAAAGCAAACGTTTGGAAAACCCACCTAAAAAACACGATAATTTACCTTTATAATTTTTTAATATGAAAGCAGATACAGCAGTTATTGTTTATTGGATTGTCTTTATTGTTATTTATCTAATAGTGTTTTTTATTGATTTCTACGTTACAGATCACCGTAAAGGAGAGCTGACAGTACCTAAAGCATTAAGATGGACGGGAGTTTGGATTTCTGTTGCACTACTTTTCGGAGCATCTTTGTTCTTTTTCTTTCCCCAAAATACGGGAACTATTGGAAATACGGCACATGTAATGGGAATAAAATTCATCTCAGGTTATTTGACCGAATATTCTTTGTCAATTGATAACTTATTTGTCTTTATTATGATATTTTCTTTAATGAATGTACCGGCAAAGCATCAACCTAAGTTATTGAAATTAGGAATATTATTGTCAATAGTATTGCGTATTTTATTTATTCTTGTGGGAATGGAATTGGTGCAAGAATTTCATTGGATTATTTATATTTTCGGCTTAATTTTATTATGGACTGCTTATAAAATGGCATTTACCGCTGAAGACGAGCAAATAGATCCTCAAAATAACTTTCTCTATAAATTAGGCTCAAAATTATTTCCTGTAGACCCTGATTTTAGCCATTCTCACTTCTTTTCAAAAATTGATGGTAAACGTCATATTACCATGTTTGCTCTTGTCTTTTTGGTAATTGGCTCTACTGATGTGCTATTTGCCGTAGACTCTATTCCTGCAATTATTGGTGTAATAAAAGAAGGAGCGGCTAATGTACTCACACCCGATGAAGAACAGTTTTTAGCAATCACTTCCAATGTGTTTGCCGTAATGGGACTAATATCACTTTATTTTGCATTAAAGGGAATTATGGGCATGTTCCGATACTTAAAACATGGCGTTAGCTTTATACTTGCATTCATCGGTTTAAAAATGCTTTTACCTTCCATTAAATTTATCAATGAGGGAGCAGGTCATGCAATAGAGAATTTCTTTGCTTCACGCTCTTGGTTATCCTTGACGGTGATTGTTTCCACATTGGTAATTTCGATAATATTATCTGTTATAATAAAGGAAAAAAAGGATAAAGAAAAAGAAGAAAATAATATAAGTAATTAAATATAAATTAAAATTTAAAAATAAAGAATTATGAATTTACAAGATTTAATGCCGGTACTTTTTGCTTTTACATGGAAGCATTTAGTGATGTTGGGCGTTGGCGGTATATTAATTTACCTTGCCATAAAAAAGGAGTATGAACCCACTTTGTTGTTGCCAATGGGATTTGGAGCTATTTTGGTTAATATCCCATTGTCATCTGCTATTACCCAGTTTGATCCGGCTCTTGGGGAGGAGGTTACTGGGGCATTGTCTTTTTTCTTTGATGTGGGGATACAAGCAGCGGAGGTGTTTCCTCTCTTGATATTTATAGCCATCGGAGCGATGATTGACTTTACGCCCCTTTTTAAAAATCCTTTTTTACTTTTATTTGGCGCAGCAGCTCAATTTGGTATTTTTGTTACAATGATATTGGCGGTATTAGTAGGATTTTCATTACAAGAGGCAGCTTCTATCGGTATTATTGGTGCAGCTGACGGTCCGACTTCTATTTTCGTTGCGGCTCGTTTTGCCCCTGAATTATTAGGACCTATTTCTGTTGCAGCTTATTCTTATATGGCTTTAGTGCCTATTATTCAACCACCTGTAATTAAGTTAATCACTACAAGAAAAGAACGCTTAATACGCATGGAAGGACAAAAGAAACTCGTTTCACGTACTGCTTTGATTTTATTCCCTATATTGGTAACTATAATAGCAGGATTAATTGCCCCTTCTTGTTTGGCTCTTATAGGATTTTTAATGTTCGGTAACCTAATTAGAGAGTGTAAAGTGTTAGAAAAATTATCTTTAGCTGCACAAAATGAATTGGCAAGTTTGGTTACTATTTTATTAGGTATTACCATTGCAAGCACAATGACGGCAGATAAATTTGTTAATTTAGGAACTTTAATGATTATAGGATTAGGACTTTTAGCTTTTGTTTTTGATACTTTCGGAGGTGTTATGTTTGCAAAATTGATTAATTTATTCTTGCCCTCTCATAAGAAAATCAATCCTATGATTGGGGCATGTGGGATTTCAGCATTCCCTATGTCGGCAAGAGTAATTCATGCAATGGGTCAAAAAGAAGATAAATCGAATTTTCTTCTTATGCATGCTGTAAGTACCAATGTCGGAGGTCAAATTGGTTCGGTAGTAGCAGGCGGTCTTATTTTAGCTTTAGTTCCATTATTTTTATAAAAATTAGGAGGATACATTATGAATATACAAGATTTAACATCAGCATTAACAATAACGGGTTTAGGATTAATAGGAATATTTATTTTTATGATAATATTCTATTTTCTTATCAAAGCTATTGATAAAGTATTTCCTGAAAAATAATATTGTTGCTATAAATTTTAAAGGCTTCTGTTTGTTGAAATAGAAGCCTTTTTTTTATGAAGAAAGGGGGGAGTAGTATTTATCCTAAAATGCTCAAACATTCTTCGAAAAATCTGTTCTTATCAATAGGAACTACGCCGATAGATTCGCATACTAATCCTCCTGCAATATTAGATAGTTCAGCAATTAATGTAGGAGAAAAGCCGTAAATTAATGCTAATGTAGCAATGCTAATCACAGTGTCGCCGGCACCCGAAACATCGGCTATGCTTCGAAAATGAGCAGGTATCCAATCGTAAGTGTGTTCCGATTTTTTGTTATATGCAATCATTATTCCTTTATCAGACATAGTTGTCATTACTATATCTATTTGGTTTTCTTTTTTAAACTGTTTAATTTTATTATTTAAGCTTTCAATATCTACATCGTTTTTATCAATGTCTAATCCGTTTTTTAATTCAGAGAGATTGGGTTTAAAAATAGTAACATTTTTATAGTTTAAAAAATTTCGTTTTTTGGGATCTACTGTAATAGGAATGGATTTTTCGATAGCTAATTGTGTTATCTTGTCAATTAATAAAGGAGTAATGACGCCTTTGTCGTAGTCTTCAAATATAATGGCGTTTATCTCTTCTTTTAACAGCAGATTTTTAATGTGTTCATACAGTTTTTCGCTGTCTTCTAAAGAAAGAATTTGATCGGTTTCTTCATCTATTCTTAATAATTGTACTTTATTCCCAATGACCCGTGTTTTTGTAGTTGTTTGTCGATTGTCAATTGTTGCAATACCTTGAGTTGGCATGTTATGTGCTTCTATTGTTTGAATAAACTCGCGTCCTTTAATATCATTGCCTATGATTCCACATAAGATGGGCGTAGCACCCATAGCTTGAATATTAAAAGCAACATTGGCGGCTCCGCCCAAGCATGTTTTAGTGTCGGTAATATTGACTATGGGAACAGGTGCTTCGGGAGAGATACGATGTACTTGTCCTTGAATATACACATCTAGCATTATATCGCCTATGATTAATATTTTGGATTTTTTTATGTGCTTATCCCAAGCAATCAGCAAATTTCTATCTATTTTCTGCATATTCGATGTATAGTTAACTATGAAAAGAATTCATTGCAAAATTACATAAAATAATGGTATAATTATAATTTTATAAGAAAAGAAATAGAATAAACATTTAAATAATAAAAAAATAAAAAACTATTTTAAGACGGTTGTTGTTTACAAAAATTTTTACGAACTTTGCATAATATAAAAAAACTCTTTTTTTTATATATTCTATTGAATTACAAAACAATTTTTTTAAAATAAAATAGATACATATTCCATTTAAGATGAAAAAAATTAAAAATGCTCTAATAACAGTATACAATAAAGAGAAAATTAGTGAAATTGCTGCAATGCTGACAAATTTAGATATTGCTATTTTTTCTACGGGAGGAACTTTTGAATATTTAAAACAACAAAATATTCCGGTAACTGAAATTGAATCATTAACAGGCTATCCTTCCATATTTGGAGGCAGGGTCAAAACACTGCATCCCGTTGTTATGGGCGGTATTTTGTATCGTCGTGATGTGGAGCAAGATGTGAAACAGGCTGCTTTTTATAAAATACCACCTATCGATTTAATCATTGTTGATTTGTATCCCTTTGAAGAAACACTGTTAAAAACGAATGACACATCAGAAATTATAGAAAAAATAGATATAGGAGGAATTTCGTTAATACGTGGTGCAGCGAAAAATTATCAAGACGTATTATGTGTGCCTTCTCGCGAATATTATCCTGAAATTCTTACTATTTTAGAAAAAGGAAAGGGTAGTACAACTCTTGAACAGCGAAAAGATTTTGCTAAAAAGTGCTTTAGCGTATCTTCGCATTACGATACGGCTATTTATCGTTATTTTAGCGGAACAACTTCACTACGTTATGGAGAAAATCCTCATCAACAAGCTCAATTTTACGGAAATTTAGATGATATATTTGAAAAATTAAACGGGAAAGATATTTCATATAATAATTTATTGGATATTGACGCCGCAGTGTCTTTAATGAGCGATTTAAACACTGTAAGTTTTGCCGTTATCAAACATAATAATGCTTGTGGAGTTGCTCAACGCTCAAGTGTTTTAGAGGCGTGGAATGCAGCATTGGAAGGCGATCCCATATCGGCTTTTGGAGGAGTTTTAATAACAAATGCAACTGTTGATTTAGCAAGTGCTGAAGAGATTAATAAATTGTTTTTTGAAATTCTCATAGCACCCGATTTTCATCAGGAGGCTTTGGAGTTGTTGAAATCGAAAAAAAATAGGATTATTCTTAAACAAAAACCTTTTGAGTTACAACATAAACAGTTTCGCAGTTTATTGAATGGAGTGATAGAGCAAGACAGAGATATATCCATTGAAAATAGTGATAATTTAACTTATCCGACAGATAAAAAGCCTACAAAAAAAGAATTAGAAGATCTTTTCTTTGCCAATAAATTAGTAAAACACACCAAGTCGAACGCTATTGTTTTGGTTAAAAACAAACAGTTATTGGCATCGGGTATGGGACAAACTTCACGTGTAGATGCCTTGCAACATGCGGTGGCTAAAGCAAAACATTTTAATTTAGATTTGAATGGTGCTGTTATGGCTTCCGATGCTTTTTTCCCTTTTAGCGATTGTGTAGAAATTGCAGCTAAAGAAAAAATAGCAGCAATTATTCAGCCGGGAGGTTCTATTCGTGATAATGATTCGATAGAGGCATGCAATAAAAATGGAATATCAATGGTGTTTACGGGCGTTCGTCATTTTAAACATTAATAGATGCCTATGCAACAAAAACGTTAAGTTTACGTATTAATAAAAGATTTTAAATATTAATATAATGGGATTATTTTCCTTTTTTACAAAAGAAATTGCAGTTGACCTTGGTACAGCTAATACGCTGATTATTTATAAAGACCAAATAGTTGTTAATGAACCGTCTATTATTGCTATTAATCGAACTACAGGTAAATTGATGGCAGTAGGAGAGAAAGCTTTGATGATGCAAGGTAGAACCCACGAGGATATCAAGGTAATACGTCCTTTAAAAGATGGAGTAATAGCCAATTTCCAGTCGGTAGAACTGATGTTAATTGAGTTTTTGCGTATGATGAATGCAAAACAAAATACCTTATTTCCTCCCTCATTAAAAATGGTGGTTTGTATTCCTTCCGGTATAACAGAAGTCGAAGAGCGTGCTGTTAGAGATTCGGCAGAACAAGCAGGTGCTAAAGAAGTGAGACTAATACATGAACCTATGGCGGCAGCTATCGGTATGGGGTTGGAAGTACTTGAACCTAATGGAAATATGGTAATTGATATAGGTGGTGGCACCAGCGAAATTGCGGTTATTTCTTTAGGCGGTATTGTGAGTAATAAATCTATCAAAACAGCCGGCGATGAATTTAATCAAGACATAGAAGAATATATGCGTAGAGAGCACAATATGTCTATCGGAAGTCGTACGGCTGAATTAATAAAAATACATATTGGTGCTGCCTTAACTGACATAGATAACCCCCCGGAAAAATATGAAGTAAGAGGACGAGATCTCTTAACGGGAGTACCTAAAGCCATTAATGTAACGCATCAAGAAATAGCAATAGCATTGGATAAATCCATTCAACAAATAGAAGTTGCTGTGCTCAATGCCTTGGGAAATACACCTCCGGAATTATCGGCAGATATATATAAATCAGGTATTTATTTAGCAGGAGGAGGTTCACTACTTAGAGGATTGGATAAACGACTGTCATTAAAAACAAAATTATTAGTACATATAGGCGATAATCCTCTACAGGCTGTGGCAAGAGGAACTGCTATCGCATTGAAAAACTTTGATCGTTTCCCGTTTTTGATAAAATAAGGAAAGTGTTTATTGTAAATGTTTTATTACTTTGAATAAGCAAATTCTTCGGCTTGCCATTCCCAACATTATTACTACTATTACAGTTCCTTTATTAGGAATTGTAGACTTGGCGATAGTTGGACATATGGGAAGTGAACAATACATTGGTGCTATTGCAATTGCCACCATGATGTTTAATCTCATTTACTGGAATTTCGGATTTTTACGCATGGGTACGAGTGGCTTTACGGCTCAAGCCTATGGTGCAGTAAATAAAACCGAAATCATGCATGTTTTTGTTCGTGCTATGTCAATAGCATTGCTCAGTTCATTTTTGCTGATAGTGTTTCAATATCCGATAAAAGTATTGATATTGAAGTTGGTTAGTGGAAGTGAAATGGTAGAAAACTATGCAATTCTTTATTTTGATATATGTATTTGGGCAGCACCGGCTACGCTTTCGCTTTATGTGATAAAAGGATGGTTTATTGGTATGCAAAATGCAAAAACACCTATGTGGATAGCTATTCAAATCAATGTTATCAATATAGCTTTAAGTTTGTTTTTTGTGTTAGGATTAGGAATGAAAATAGAAGGAGTAGCATTAGGTACTTTAATAGCCCAGTATTTAGGACTTTTTACAGCTTTAGTGCTATGGTATATATATTATCGTAAGTACATTTCTTTCATTAAGATAAAAGAAGCGATAGCATTTGATAAAATGAAAGAATTTTTTAAAGTAAACATAGATATTTATTTAAGAACATTATGCTTAATTGCTGTTTTTACTTTTATTCCGGCTGAAGGGGCTAAAATGGGAGATACTATTTTAGCTGTCAATGCTTTGCTTATGCAATTTTTTATGCTGTTTTCTTATGTTA
>JAAYQB010000079.1 GCA_012519525.1 Bacteroidales bacterium
AACGCTGACGGAACAGACAAAGAACAGCTTTATAGATTTCACGTTTTAATGTTTCATCAAAGCGCTAAAAATACTAAGTTTGACTACTTATTAGAAAGGCAAATAGATACTGAGGACGCAAGAATAAGCGGTTCTTATTATCAATATACTTACAAGGAAGACATTGACTACAAAAAACTAAAAGACGACATAAAAGAAATTATAATAAAAAAAATTGAACCAAGCAGTAGACGAATAACACCGAAACCAAATTAAACTAAAAAAGAATATTAAAACAATAGAAATGATTGTTGACACAAAATTTAATGTTCACTCTGACGCAAATGGCGGAGACCCAGACAGCACCAGCCCGACACTTCGTACATACCATAAATTTCTGTGGAGTAAATCTTTACCTAACGGAAAACAATTTAAATTAATTGATAATAAAAGTGGAACGTATTTATATCATCAATCAGAACTTGGAGAATATTTTTTAGGAAGCGATGCAATTACACATTCGTATAGAAATCACAAGCGTAAAACTTGGTTAACACAACAAATACAGAACGAAGTAAAAGAACTCTTTGACATGGGTTCAACTATTGGAGCATTTACTATTTTTCCAAACAATAGAGTTAACGGAAAACACACTATAAATCAAGCTCGTGGTGTAAATAGTTTTATTGATGACAGATTTGATTTGACTTTAGAGTGTATACGACTTTTTTACATAGGAAAAAAAAGTCCGCTTTACGATACTTTTTTAATATATAAAAACTTCTTCGATTTGTTTGAAAACTTTACGGGCTACATCAACTTCTTTTTACTCAACGACCTTGTTAAAGAAAACGATAAAATTAAATTTTACTTGCCATTTGATAACTTCAAAACAAAACCATCATTTGCGGATATTAACGAATATTTAATCTATAAAGAAAGAGTAATAAACTTTATAAAAGCACGGAATAAAAGAATAGAAATATGGGCGGAAGTACAGAATGCCAGTTATTAATGTTAGCGATAATTTTATGATAAACCAACAGCGTGTAGAAAAACCACAAAACAGAAGTCGACTAAGAAAATTCTTAGGCAAAGAATTCTTTATTATAAAACGAAAAATCAACTGGTTATTGGCTGGCAATAATTTTGCAAAAATCGACGCTACAATCAACTACGATAATTCACTCATTAAGCACAAATCTTTTCTATTACGACCCTTAAAAGATGTTGAAATGTACTTACAACACAATAAAGTAACAAATCTAAAAATTGCAATTAGCCATATTGACAAAGTGGTTATTCAACCCGGACAAACATTTTCAGTTTGGCAAGTTGTAGGCAGACCTACTAAATCAAAAGGTTATCTTGAAGGTATGACCCTACATAACGGAAAAATCTCTAAAGACATAGGCGGCGGACTTTGCCAATTAGGCAACTTATTATATTGGATGGCTCTTCATACACCTCTGACAATTAAGGAACGTTGGCGACATAGCTACGATGTGTTTCCCGACATCAACAGAACCATTCCTTTTGGTTGCGGAGCAACTTTGGCTTACAACTATATTGACCTGCAACTGCAAAATAATACAGATAAGTATTTTCAAATTAATTTATGGCTTGATAACGAATATTTGAATGGAGAAATTACTTGCAACACAGACCTGAAAACAGAATACAAAATTTACGAGACAGACCACACCTTAAAACAACAATGGTGGGGAGGCTATACAAGACATAATAGAATATGGAAAAAAATTACGAATCTTACTGACAACACTACAAGCGAAGAACTTGTTACTGAAAATAATGCAATCATGATGTATAATCCTCTGCTTAACAAATGAAAAAAATTACGATTAACATAAATAGCTTAATGTCGCATAAATTTAAAATATCTTCATTTTATTTTCTTGCTAATTATTATATAATATTTAAATGATGAAAAACAATTTATATCCTTTTTATTTAAGTGTTTTTGGGATAATCTTAATCATTATTAGTCCCTCTCTGCTGTCTGACGGAATGTTTTTAGATGGTCTTTTATATGCTGTAATATCAAAGAATCTTGCAAATGGTATTGGAGATTTTTGGCACCTACACCTCACCAAAACATTATCCCCTATTTTTTTTGAACATCCTCCGTTAGCTTTTGGTTTGCAGAGTTTGTTTTTTAAAATTTTAGGCGACAGTATTTTTGTTGAAAAGCTATATTCCTTTTTAACTTACGTTGTAACAGGAATTATTATTGTTAAAATATGGAAAAAACTGATTGTAAACAACTCAAATCAAACAGCTTGGCTACCACTTCTGTTATGGATAACAATACCTCTTGTTTTTTGGGCAATACCCAATAATATGCTCGAAAACACAATGATGATTTTTACAAGTTTATCCGTTTTATTTATCTTAAAAAGCTTCGAAAACAGACGTTTTCTTTATTTATTTCTAGCTGGATTATCATTGTTTGGAGCTTTTTTATGCAAAGGTTTTGTTGGTTTATTTACATTCTCATTTATTTTTTGGATATTTATAATCAAACGAAACATTAACTTTAAGAGATTTTTTATAGACACTTCCGTATTGTTTTTTTCAGCATTGCTACCCCTGATAGTTTTATACTTCGCTGTTCCTGAAAGTATTGACAACATTTTAGCATATATCAACAAGCAAGTTGTCGGTAGTGTTCAGAATGTTCAAACCGTTGAAACTCGTTTTTTTATTTTGATACGATTATTTCTTGAACTTATACCAATGTTCTTACTTATTATATTGCTAGTTGCATTTACATTTAAAGTGAAATTTTCAAACTCCAATATTAAATGGTTTTGGGTTTTCCTATTACTTGGTTTATCAGGCGTTATACCCATCATGATTAGTATGAAACAAAGAGGATTTTATATTTTGGCTACATTTCCATTATTTAGCATTGCATTTGCATTGTTGATAGTAGAACGAGTTGATTATCTAATGAAAAAAATTAATACAAAAGGAGTTAAATTTAAAATATACAAATATGCAAGTATATTAATTTTTGCAATAGGTGTCTCTCTTGTTCTATATAATTCAAATAAAATAGGTAGAGATAAAGATAAAATAGAAGACGTTCACTCTGTCGGAGATATTGTTTCTAAAAATACAATAATAGCAATAGAACCGAAAATAAGAACAGATTGGTCATTGCATGGTTATTTTGCCAGATATTATTCTATTAGTTTAAATCATAATGTTTCAGCAAATGAAAAATATTTATTGGTATATAAACATAGTGATTTTGAGATTCCTTCACAATACGCTCTTATACCTTTAGAGCTAAACAATTATGAGCTTTACGAGAAACACTAATTGCTAATAGGTAGTATATTTTATTGCCAAAAGAGTGCTAAAATTTCTGCATTTCAGCATCTAATAAATTACTATTTTTGCAAAAAAATTACACACTTTTTGGAATACTACCAACTTTTTTCAGTTGATAGTTGTTTTTTCCTTACGAGAAATAAAAGGAAATAAAAACAGGAAAAAAGCATTAAAAAAAGCAAAAAAAGTAACTCCATCTTGTCTTTCTAATGTATCGTCTGTCAGCATAGCGATAAACATAATAATTAAAAAAGCTAAAAAGAGATTGTTTTGCCATTTACGAGAAGCTATAACAGGATACAGCAAAGAAAACAGAATAATTGCAAAGCCGACAATTCCAAACTGTATCAGAAAGAAAAAATACTGATTATGACTTAATTTCTCCGTGTCTTTCAGCGATGAATTGCTCAAATACAATTGCTCGGCAAACGCATCTTTCGCATCACCTGTCCCTACTCCTACCCAAGGATGTTTCAAAAAAAGTGCATACGCATTTTTCCATAATTCAAAACGTTGCGGCAGTGTGTATCCGGATACTTTTTTGCTTTTATTATAATCGCTCAGTTCCCATAATAAGCCGTATAAACGTGCTTTAAATCCAAAATTATCAAGATAAACCACATTGGCTACTCCTTTTTCTATATGACGAATATCTTCGTCCGATAACTGTAGAACCCCTGCTTTATCCTTACGCAAACCCTTTGAATTTAAGTACCTGATTAACGTTTTCTTTCTATCTTCAAAATCAATAGTGCTTCGTTTGTTCCATTCGCTTCTTAATTCATCTTCACAAACATAAGCTAAAACATAACTCCCATTTTCAATTAAGCTATGTTCTATGTTGTGGGTGTAAAGATTTCCTTCGGCTGTGTATTTATCCGCTTTAGCTACTACAAAATCTACCGTATAATACTGCTTTATCAAGACTGTAGTATAAACAACAAAAGTAGCGATAAAAGCAAAAAACACAAGAGGCAACGTTATCCTATAAAATCTATTTTTAGTTTCAACTACTTTTTTCAATATCAACAACACTCCTATCGATACCAATAAGATAATTGCAGTTAACGCTCCTATATAAAAAACAAGAAAGAACAACCACATTAAATAGAATGAGAGTAAACACTTGACATATTTTTTTTCCTCTTTTTGAAAAATCAAATAAACGGCTACGGCTATTGCAAAACAAAGATTCATCTCAAAGCGAATATAAGAGATAAATACGGCTATTTCGCGTTTGTCGATTAAATGGCTGTCAAGTTGAAAAACCAACATTCCATAAACAGAACTAATAAGCAAACCAATAAGATATACTTTTAATAAATGGTTGATTTCGATACGGCTCAAAGGCTGAGAAGAAGCAAAAATAATCGGCATAAACAAGAAGGGTGTTTTCATCCAAATATCTTTCCACGCCTCCTGATAATTGTCGGTAAGGAAAAACCAAATAAAATAAACAGCAAATAAACAAAGACTTGCAAATAAAATACGGTTATTTTTCAGTCGGTTCCATTTTTCTATAAACTTGCCTTCCAAAAACCAATTTGCCACTAAGACTATCCCGCCAATGGTCATCAAAGGGCGACAAAAAGGAATGCCTAAAAGCAAAAGCATAATTGCTACAAAAAACACAAAGCGATGAAATATCGCTTTGTAGTATAAAAATGAAGTTTTAAAATGCTTATTTTCCGACATTTCCTTTTAATACTTGCTCGTATTGTGCTTTATCTTCTATGATTGCTTTTGCTTTTTTAATCTCAGGGTCCATCAATAGAGATGCTTCCGCTCGCCCTTTTTGATAGTAGTAACGCGACACTATCTCTAAGGTTAACAGCTCCTTGATTTCTTTTTTAAATCGCTGTAAATCGTTTGTTTTATCTTTCTTTATCATTTCTTTCAATTTTTCGATTTCTTTTACAACATCGGACGAAAATTTATCGTCTTCTATGCTCTTTTCTAAAATCGCCAATTGTTTTTCGCTATATGTTTCATATTTTACGTCTTGAGTAGCAAAATATTTTAAAAAGTCATCGTACATAGCATCTGTAAATACAAAGTCTTTCACAGCCGGAATGCTATTGTTTTTAAACTTGAATTCATTGGCATAATTAAATAAGATTCTATTTTCTATCATCGTCAATAAAATAGTGCTGTAAATATCCGATTCTATTAAAATATCGGGTTCTACTCCTCCGTAATCATACACTATTCTTCCTTTTTTCGTCTTGAATGCTACCGCACTCGAATCCGCCTTTGATTTCGACTGTCCTTTGTCGTCTCTATCCGCATAATCGTATTTTTGAATACAACGCCCCGAAGGAATATAGTATTTTGATACTGTTACTTTTAGCTTTGTATTATAGCTAAGAGGAACAATGTTTTGCACCAAACCCTTTCCGAAAGTACGTCTTCCGATTACCAATCCTCTGTCTAAATCCTGAATAGCCCCTGCAACAATTTCCGATGCCGAAGCACTCATTTCGTCAACAAGAATAACCAGTGGTATTTTCACATCAACAGGCTCATTACGCGTATAATAAAATTGATTTCTATCTTGCAGCTTTCCTTTTGTACTCACAACAAGTTCGTTTTTAGGGACAAACAAACCGACCAAATCAACGGCTTCGTTTAACAATCCTCCTCCGTTACCCCGCAAGTCAAGTACTAAAGCCGTTATGTTTTGCGATTTGAGCTGTATAAATTCATTTTTCACATCCATCGCCGCTTTTTCCAAAAACTGCGATAAGCGAATATAACCAATATCATCGGTAAGTTTCCCCGAATAAGAAATATTAGGAAGCTGAATTTCTTCTCTGACAATATTTTTCGTAACGGTCGTTTGTTTTCCGTAAGGCATAATTTCTAATTTGACCGATGTGCCGGGCTGTCCTTTCAAAATAGAACTGACATCGGCAACCGTTTTTCCTTTTGCACTTTGACCGTTTACACTCATTATTTTATCTCCCGCTTGCAAACCTGCTTTAAAAGCCGGCGAACCTTCATACGGTTCGGCTATCATCACATAATCGTCTGCTTGCTGAACAATAGCCCCTATTCCACCATAATGACCTGTCGTTAACAATTTGAATTCCTCCATTTGCGATTCGGGATAATAAACCGTATAAGGGTCTAATTTGTTAAGCATCGCATTAATCGATTCTTCGACCAAGATGTTGGGATTAATATCATCCACATAATTTTCATTCAACTGTTTTAAAAGCGTAGCGTAAATATCTAAATTTTTAGCTATTTCGAAATCATTACGAACAAAACCTACTGAAACGGATATTACTAACGCAATACTAAGGGCTACTATAATGCCAATCTTTCTTCTATTCTTCATATAAATAATTTTAAAAAAAACGAAATATAAGTGTTTTTATTGCTGTTTATTTTCTATCTAAAACTAAGACAAAGCATCTACTATGTTTAAGAAAAAATGAACGATTAACTTATAATCGAACATCAAGGTGAAAAAGAAACCGTAAACTGCTCCGTAAAAGTGGGCATTATGCCCAATATTATCTATGTTTCGTCTTGACATATAAGCTGAATAAATTAAAAACAGAATTCCAAAAATAAATGCGGGTATGCCGATTGGAATAAAGAAAATATAAATTTTCTGCATGGGATAAAGCAAGATACCTGCAAAAATTACCGCCGATGTAGCTCCCGAAGCACCCACAGCATGGTAGTTATAATCGTCTTTGTATTGTTTTAAATCACCCATGGTTGCTACTACAATAGACGAAAGATACAATAACAAATACATAAAATATCCTTTGGTAGCAAACAAATAAACATAGGTTTTCTCTAATAACCCACCAAACATCCATAAAACAAACATATTGACAAGCAAGTGTACCCAATTAGCATGAATAAAACCATAGGATAATACCCTATACCATTGTCGCCTGTGTGCAACAGCATAAGCATTGAAAGACAATGCATAAAAAACATCTTTTCGATTAAATGCAATAATAGAAATCAGTACGGTGATTGAAAGTACAATTAAATTAACCATCTATATATTAATAAAAACATAAGTATGCAAAAGTAGTAAATTTAACAATAATTTTTGCCTTACAAATGAAAAAACTCAGCATTTGATAAATAGCAATACTTTCTTTATTCTAAGAAAAGAAAAATTATTTAAAATAAAAACACTGTACGATACGTTTCGTTAAATAGTAACCATCAAAAAAAACAGTTATGAATAAATATATTTTCTCTCTTCTATTAGCAATCACATTTAGTTTAAATGCGGGTGGACAAACCAAGTCTAAAATAAAAATAGATTGGCTATACTTACCTATGGGCGTTTTTACCATGGGAAGCCCCTTAGAGCAAGCAAAAGGACAAGTTGCTGAGGTACCTCATCAGGTAACATTGACTGGGTTTAAAATGAGCAAGTATGAAATTACCAATGCCCAATATGCAGCCTTTTTAAATGCAAACAAGATTGGCAGCGATGGAAAATATGCTGCCGGAGCCTATCCTACACAAGTACTAATTTACGAAAGTAACGGCGAACATGATTGGGGTTTGCATTTTGTCAATGGAAAATGGGTACCTGTTGCGGGCTATGAAAACAATCCTGTGATACGAGTTACTTGGTATGGAGCCTCGGAATTTGCTGCTTACATAGGTTGTCGCCTGCCTACTGAAGCTGAATGGGAATATGCGTGCCGAGCCGGAACTAACACTCATTTTAATACAGGCAGCTGTTTAAGTGCCACACAAGCCAATTATAATGGGAATATTCCCATGGAAGGCTGTAGCGAGGGAGTAAATAAAGGTAAAACAATGCCCGTAGGCAGCTTTGCATCCAATGCTTGGGGCTTGTACGACATGCACGGAAATGTATATGAGTGGTGTAGCGATTGGTACGGAACATATTCAAGCGATGCACAATTAAATCCTAAAGGACCTGAGTCAGGCAAGTGGCGAGTGTATCGCGGTGGTAGCTGGGCAAGCATTGCTCTCTTTTGTCAATGTGCGTATCGTAACAATAGCGAACCGGAAGATAGCGGCTATACTATTGGTTTTCGTGTAGTTTCCGATAGTAAATAAAAAAAATGAGTACAATTTACATATCTAATTTTCAACACTACACAAAAGTTATAGAAGCAGTACATAGTGTAAAGCGTTCGTTATGGATTGGTACTGCCGACATCAAAGACCTATATGTAAAACAAGGAAGTAATGCCGTTCCTTTTCTCAAAACACTTGCTCATTTAATTGACAGGAAGATAGAAGTAAGACTGATGCATGCAAAAGAACCGGGACCCAATTTTCGTAAAGATTTCGACAAATACCCATCCTTAATCAAGAATTTAGAAAGAGTATTGTGTCCTCGCGTGCATTTTAAAGTCATAATTTATGATTTACATACAGCCTATATCGGTTCAGCCAACTTAACAGGAGCAGGTATGGGCATGAAAAGCGAACATTCACGCAATTTTGAAGCCGGCATATTAACCAACGAACCTATATTGGTCGATCAAGCGATAGAGCAGTTTGATGAAATTTGGATGGGAAAACATTGTCTAAAATGCAATCGCAAAGCCTATTGTGGCGATAAAATAATATAAAAACGCTAGCTTATTTTAAAGAAAGCAGCATCTTATTATTAGAAAATTAAGGTAAATATATTTCTAATAATCGGCAACTTTTATTAGGAATAAAAACCGCCTCTTCGATAACGGCGGGCATAAGCACACACTCCCCTTTCGATATCGTTTCTTCTCCTCCATCATATCCGATAAGAGCTTCTCCCTCAACACATATATAGATTACAAAGCTATCCGTTTCTATGTATATTTTTTCTACTTTTTGGTCAAAGAATAGTAGATTGGTAACAAAATAGGGCGAACGAACAAGTAGTTGCGTTTTATTTTTTTTAGGAGAAATGCGTATCGGTTGATTGTCATTATTTTCATAATCTATTGCTTGATAAGCCTCTTCTATATGCAAAGGACGCAATTTCCCGTTTTTATCTTTTCTGTTGTAATCATACAAACGATAAGTAATATCCGATGTTTGCTGTATTTCGGCTAATAAAACACCTTTTCCAATAGCATGTACTTTGCCTGCCGGCAAATAAAACACATCGCCGGCTTTGGTTGATACATAATTCAAAATTTCCTCTAAAGTCCCTGATTGTATGTGATGTTCTAATTTTTCTTTGTTGACAGGAGTAGTAAAGCCTACATTAATTTTAGCTTGCTCATCGGCAGCAAGCACATACCACATTTCCGTTTTCCCGTTTTCTCCGTGTAATTGTGCGGCAAGCCGATCATTGGGATGAACTTGAACCGAAAGATCGCTATTGGCATCAATGAACTTTATAAGTAGTGGAAAGTGTTCGTTATAGATATCGAATACTTTTTCTCCTACCAAATCTCCCATGTACACACCTACTAATTCGCTCAAGGTGTTGCCTTTCAGAAATCCATTGCTGACTTTATTCGAGTCGTTATCAATACCCGATATTTCCCACGATTCGCCGCAATTGGGAAGCGGACTAAAGTCTTTATTTAAAATTGTTTTAATTTTATTACCCCCCCAAATTTTTTCTTTCAATATGGGAGTGAACTTTAATGGATACAGCATAGTTAAAGTTTTAGTAAAACTTTCAATTATAATAAGTATACAATCACTTACTTGTCAAGCAAAGTGATTGTAGAGATTAAATCTCCCAAGTATCTCCGCTATTCAATATATCGTCAACACATTTAATGTTTGAGGTTGCTTTAGCATCTATCATTTGCTTTTCTAGCAACTCATCGTAAGTAGGCGATGGTACCGAACGTATTACTCCCAAGGCAATAGGATAATCGGGCCAATGCATATCTGCCAACATATTATGCAATCCTGCGTCTTGTTGCTGAGCATCATGTACAAGAATATCTTTTTCTGTTATTCCATTTTCGCCAATGGTAACTACTTCTAAACCTCTTGAACCTAAACGAATTCCTTTATTATTGTCTTTACCGAATATCATAGGTTCGCCATGTTTCAATATTAGTTGTCTGTCGGGAGCAGTAGCTCTATCAGCGATAGCTTTATGTGCTCCATCATTGAATATCACACAGTTTTGTAAAATCTCTATCACTGATGTTCCATCATGTTTAGCAGCTTCATACATAACATCTCCCATTAATTTCGTATTATTATCCACCACTCTGGCATAAAAATTTCCTTGAGCAGCCAATACTAATTTACCTACATCGAAAGGTTTTTCGATGGTTCCGTAAGGAGAAGTTTTTGTTACTTGTCCGAATGGAGTTGTAGGAGAATATTGCCCTTTTGTTAATCCATAAATTTGATTATTAAAGAGTAAGATATTTAAATCCACATTTCTTCTAATAGTATGTAAAAAATGATTGCCGCCTATAGCCATAAGGTCTCCATCACCGGCAATAACCCATACACTTAATTTTCTATTCGATACGCTTACTCCGGTAGCAATAGGCGTAGCACGACCGTGAATTCCGTGAAAACCAAATGTATTCACATAATATGGGAAGCGAGAGGCGCAGCCTATTCCCGATACAACACAAAAGTTTTCGCGTTTGTAGCCTATTCTAGGAAAAATACTTTGCAAAGTAGCTAAAATAGCATGAGAACCGCATCCGGGGCACCATCTTACCATTTGATCACTTGCAAAATCTTCTTTCGTTAGCGGAACTGTCGAACGTTCTATCATTGAATAACTCATTATTTATCCTCCTTAAAATATTTGATTAAATGTATTGATTAATTCTGTAGTAGTAAAAGGTATTCCTTTTATCTTATTGTATTTTATATAGTTAAATTGAGGATGAACAATACGCAAATAATTCGCAAATTGACCATCATTTAATTCACATACAACTATCTTTTTAAATTTAGCAAATATATCAGCCGTATTTTTTGGAAGCGGCATAATATATTTAAAATGAGCTAAACTTATTTTCTTACCTTGTTTCTGTAAATTTTTCACAGCATCGTACACCTGCCCTCTTGTTCCGCCCCAGCTCACTACTAATACATCGCCACTATCTTCGCCTATAATATCTTGTTCGGGAATATAATCGGCAACTCTTTGTACTTTTTCATTACGATTGCTGACCATTTTGTCGTGATTAATAGGATCGGTAGAAACGGCACCAAAAATATCTGTTTTTTCCAAACCTCCTACCCTATGTTCCAAACCTTCGGTTCCCGGTAATGCCCATTGACGAACCAATGTTTTTTCATCTCTACGATAAGGTTTATAATTAGGATCTTTGGCTTTAGCAAGAGGTGGCGTAATGCTTGGCATATCGGCAACTTTTGGGATTCTAAACAGTTCAGTTCCTTGTCCAATATAGCCATCGGTCATCAAAATAGCCGGTGTCATATGCTCTAATGATAATTTAGCCGTATTGTAAGCCATTTCGAAACAATCGCTGGGCGAAGATGCGGCTGTAACAATGCAAGGGCAGGAACCATTACGACCATACAATGCTTGCAATAAATCTGCTTGTTCCGACTTGGTAGGCATCCCTGTTGAAGGACCGCCTCTTTGTACATTAATAATTACCAACGGCAATTCCGTCATAACAGCCAAACCTATTGCTTCCGATTTTAACGATAAGCCGGGTCCCGATGTAGACGTTACTGCCATAGAACCGGCATAAGAAGCTCCTATTGAAGAACATATACCCGCAATTTCGTCTTCGCATTGCATTACACGTGCATTCAAAGATTTATGACGTGCCAATTCTACGAGTATGTCGGTTGCCGGCGTAATAGGATAAGAACCTAAAAACAACGGTCTTCCCGAACGTTCGGAAGCGGCTAATAAACCCCAAGCTGTTGCAATATTTCCCGAAATATTGCGGTATTTTCCTTTTGGTAAAACTGCAGTAGGTATATGAAAACGTGATTCTATGGCTTCTATACTTTCAGCATAAATATAGCCCGCTTTTAATACTTCTATATTGATTTCCGCAACTTTCGGACTCTTTTTAAATTTGTCGTTAATTTGTTTAAATAATATTTTTAAGTCTCTATCATAAATAAAAGCAACTATCCCTAAGGCATACATGTTTTTAGTTCTATCAGCATCTTTTATATCCATGCCTAAGCTGATGGCTATTTCCTTTGCTTGAGAGGAAATGGGTGCTTGAATGATATGATAACTCGATAAACTACCATCTTCTAATGGATTAGAGGCATAACCCGCTTTATCAAATGCTTTATCTACAAAAGCATCCACATCAACAATAATCGTTCCGCCTAAGGCTACCCATTGTAAGTTTGCTTTTAATGATGCAGGATTCATTGCCACTAACATATCACACTTATCCCCTATTGTTCTAACTTCTCTTCCTATGTGAACTTGATAGCCCGAAACGCCTGCTACCGTATTACGAGGTGCCCTTATTTCTGCAGGATAATCAGGAAAAGTGGATAAATCGTTACCCGACATAGCAGAAGTATCAGAAAACAATGTTCCAGTCAATTGCATTCCATCACCACAATCGCCTACAAACTTAACTACAACACTTTCTTTTTCAATTACTTCAAATTTCTTTTTGGTCATAATTACGTATATATTAATTTTAAAGAATATTTATATTTTTATTTTTGCAAAAGTATAGCTTTTATTTGGATTAAACCAGATTTCTTTGAAATATTTTTCCACTATTTTTAATTAAAAAATTAAATAATACTTGTAGAACTGTTTTTTGTACTATTTCAAAGTATATAAACAAAAAATTGCCCCTGAACGGCAATTTTAATTCAAATAAAATAATAGAGTGAACGCTAGTAAATATAGCTTAACACTTCGCTCTAACAGAACAATGGGATTGCTTTCAATTGTAGCGTCCTAAAAAAAGTTGACACATATTATTTTTCACTTTCTTAATCTTTTATGCAACGCACAGAATAAGCATGACTTTTATCATCGTAACCCCTAAAGATAGTACTATCAT
Source organism: Bacteroidales bacterium (assembly GCA_012519525.1). Lineage (GTDB taxonomy): Bacteria > Bacteroidota > Bacteroidia > Bacteroidales > WCHB1-69 > UBA5266. Next base: position 13,308 of record JAAYQB010000079.1, read on the forward strand.
AGTGAACTAAACTTCGATAGTAAGCCTTATCCGATTGATCAGTAGCTGTCCACCAGTAACCGGCAATACGAATATTCCATAATAATCGGTCTTGGTTATTACGAAGACCACCCGGTAAAGCTGTAAATCCGGATTCATTAGTAGCACCTTCGTTAGGGGTAGTCCAATGAGTAGTTCCGGTTTCTTTTAACTTTCCACCTTCATTTTTTCCTCGCCAATTATATGCATTTGCTTGTTCTTCGGTCATACCCAAAAACTTTTCCAATTCTTTCCACTCCGCATCGCTGGGTAAATGCCAACCGGCCGGTGAAGCTGTCTTGGCTGCTTGCCAATTATATAAAACTCCATAAGTTGTATAATTACTTGTAGCTTTAGCTTCACTTACATCCGTTCCATTATACATATAAATATAACAATACGGGTCTGTAGTAGAACTTGTAGCAGCAGGTACAACACTTGGCAAATATCTTAGATTTTCAGCCATCCATACCTGATTGCCAATTTTTACTGTTTTATACACATTGCCATCACGTGAATCAGTGAAGGTGGTTGCATCATTGTTATTGTTATTGTTGTTATTCCCGTTATTGTCATCATTATTGTCATCCCTACAACTAACTGCCAACAATAATCCCATTACTAACAATGGATAAATTAAAATACGAATTTTTTTTGTCATAATAGTTAAATTTAATTGTGAATACTTTATTTATAAATTTTTAAAAAATTTCTTGTATAATTTAACACTGTTATCTTTGAAAATAAGGTATCTTTGTTTTTTAAAAAATTTATCGTCATTCATCGAATTTACATATAAACTCTTTATTATAAATCTATTAACTAAAAAAATATCTCTCTTATACTATCCCTTATTCAAACAATAGAAACACTTTGCAAAAATAGTACTTTTTTTAAATCAAACAGTAATTTGATAAAAATATTTAAGCTATTATTTTTTAAGCAGTTCTTTTGGTGCGCAAGCGTGAGTTACGACAAGTGTTACTTTATTTTTTGCAGTATTAAGAATGCTATCCATTTTGGCAATGACAGCCATGGATTCGGTAGAAGCAAAGAAAAACCAATCAACAAACAAATAATAGTCGGATTTTGGAAGCATGGATTCATCAAGCACCGTATCATTTAATAGAAAGATATTGTCTTTTCTAAGAAATTGATGCAGCGATATTCGTTTAACAATCGATGCTTTATTGTTTACGATTTTTATTCTATAAAGAGGCTGACGATCAACAGAATCTCTGATTAAACAATTTAGAATGAATTGAGGCAATAAACCGTAGCAGCTCGGTGCTATAATTTCTTTTCCTTTAGAATCAAAACACTTCACGTTGGGAAGAGGAAATACGATTGAATCTTGCGTTCTATTATAATATGTTAAAATGGAAACTTTGTCAAATCCAATATATGAAGCTGTAAATTCACAAATTTCATTTTCTTTTTTAACTTGTATACTATCGAAATCAAGAGGTTTGCTAGCAATATTGTTATCCATATTGTTAGTACAAGATAAAGAAAAAATTAGCAGTAAAAGAAGCCAAGGATATTTCATATTGTTAATATTTTAAAGCGATTTAATTAATCAGAAGTTTTTTTTAATTTGCGATTTTCATTTTGCAAAAATAATATTTTTTTTAATCAAATAATAATTTTATTAAAAAAAACTTTAACTGCTCTCATTTTATTTTTTTAATTAATTCTTTTAATAATATAATCAATTTTATCTTGTATTCCAGTGGGATTTATCTCTATAACAGTATCAATACGATTATTATTTAAAGCAATAAAACCACTGTATTGAAAAAAACCTAAATCTCTAAAATCATCCGTATAGTCGAAAATAATATTTTTAGCCGTGTCCGATAAGAAACAGGATATATCAATACCTTGACCATAAGAATTAATAATTAACAAAGTGTTTTTTTTATTTATAAAATGTTGACTTGCCATATCTGAAAAAAAAGATTGACAGTTAGGGCAGCCTTTTTCTGTTATATAAACTACATATTTTATTGATTCTATATGAATACTATCGGAAATTGCATGTAAATATTCCTTTAAATCATCGTACTTATTACATTGACTCGTATTGTTTTTGCTGTCATTTGAACTACAGCTGATAAATAAGATAATAAATAAAACAAATAACTTATTTACTGATTTTAAATACCGAAAATTTAACTTTTTTAACAGAATCATACTCTTTTTTAGTGCTTGAATTTTCAATTAATATGCCTTTTGATGTAATAATAAAATTATTGGGATCGTATATGTTTGATTCAAAGTATTGTTCGTTTAGCTTTTTGAAGTCTTTATCATAAATATGTATTGAAAAAGCTCTATGCGGACCTCTTATTTTAGCATTTTCGCTCACTTCATGCAATGTAATAACATAATATAGGTCATTTACTTTATCATATTCGATTTTTTTTATGTTTGCTTTTGTTTGAAGGATAACATTATGATATTCGTAAGTTGAATCACTTCCTACTTTCAAAAAAGTATTTCGTAAAGAGGTATAGGCTGATTTCACATAAAATTCCTTTTCTAATTGTAAAGTATTCGGATTTATGATTAGAATTTTGTTGGAATAAGAGCTGAAAACAAACAATTTATTATTGATAAAGCAATAATTTGCACTTCCGGGTCCATAATGATTTATGTCGGTGAATTTGTAATATAAACTATCTGCTCCTAATCTATTTTTGTTGTCTTTGATGTTAAATGCCAAGAAATAAGGTGCAGAATAGCGATTGTTATTAACATATTTTTCGCATTCGTACTTGTTTGTAGGGGCTAGTTCGTTTTTAAGAAATAGTCTGTCATAATGAAGATATAATATATTATCGTTGATTACGTTACCGTAGCGAGAAACATCAATTTCGAATTCGTCATTAATGGGTGTAGTAATTATAGTATCCAAAAATATTTCTTTCCAACAACTACCTTCTTTATTTAGAAAGAAAATCCTATTGAGATAATTGTAATTAGTTGTTAAAATAATAGTATCCAAATCAACCAAAATAAGCCTATT
>JAAYQB010000080.1 GCA_012519525.1 Bacteroidales bacterium
AAATATTATTATAACGCACCTTCAGGTTCTTCAGTAGGTGTAAATATCTTTTTCAATGCTCAGTCGAAGAAAGTAGTGCGAACGGAATGTAAAGACTAATCAAGAATTATAATAAAGCTCTGTTTGGGGTAGTGTACCATTTTATGCTTTTAAAAATAAAAACCACTTAATATCCAGACACATAAACTTATTTTTATTTTGAAAAACACAACATTCTTTTTCATCTGTGTATTATTCAATTATTTTATGTACATTTGCATAGCATAATTTGAAAGCATATCTATTTAATTATTAAAACAATAATGGCAAAAAAAGAAGAGAACAAAACACAAAAAATACAAATCCGACAATCGAATAAACCTTTAATTTTAGTTACCAACGATGATGGCGTTGATGCTAAAGGAGTACGTTTGTTAGCAAACATTGCTCGGAAGTTCGGACGTGTAATATTAGTAGCTCCCAGCGGACCACAATCGGGAAAAAGTCATGCTATTACATTTACATCGCCCCTGCGTATCAGTCGGATACATGCCGAAAAAGATTTTTTAATCTACAAAGCAAACAACACCCCCGTAGATGCGGTAAAATTGGCTCAATGTGTATTGTTAAAAGACCAAAAAATAGATTTATTATTGGCAGGTATTAATCATGGTTCTAACTCTTCTTCCAGTGTGTTTTATTCCGGAACCATAGCTGCGGCAATCGAAGGATGTTTGAATAAAATCCCTTCCATCGGATTTTCTTTAGCAGATTATTCTTCATCTCCCCATTTCGAAACCGCCGAAAAAGCAGCCCATACTATCATTCAAGCGGTTTTAGAGAATAAATTACCCGAAAATATCTGTCTAAATGTAAATATTCCCAATATTCCTTTGGAAGAAATGAAAGGTTATCGTATTACTCGTCAAGGCTTAAATCGTTGGCAAGAAGAATTGGAAGAACGTTTTGACCCTGTCGGCAGACCTTATTATTGGTTGAACGGATTTTTGATTGAAACCGACGATAATGAAGATACGGACGAATGGGCTTTGAAAAATAATTATGTTTCCATTCATCCCATTCAAACCGATTTAACAGCTCATAGTTATATAAAAACAATGAAAAAATGGAAATTTTAAATAAAAAAAATAATGGAAAAATTTCGTAGAGATAGTATGTGGTTGGGAATCGTAATAGGAATCGTATTGCCGACCGTTTTGTTTAGCCTTTTGTTTGGCTTATCCAAAATATTTGCCCCGGAAGGGAAAGAATATTTAGTGAAATTATCAACAATTTTGTTGATTTCAATTTTTCCTAATTTATTTTCACTTCGTTATTATTTAGTAAAATTAAAATACGATCGTACAGGAAGAGGAATTCTTTTGGTTACTTTTCTATTTGCGATTGCATATTTCTTAATATTCTTAAATTTAATAAAATGAAAAAAATAGTCGTTCTAACAGGAGCCGGTATAAGTGCGGAAAGCGGAATAAAAACTTTTCGTGATTCGGACGGATTATGGGAAAATTACAGAGTAGAAGATGTGGCAACTCCCGAAGCTTGGGAAAACAATTATGAATTAGTATTGAATTTTTACAACGAACGTCTTCAACAATTAGACAAGGCATTCCCTAACGACGGACACAATTATTTGACAAAATTAGAGTCGCATTATGAGGTACAAATTATTACACAAAATGTTGACGACCTCCACGAAAAGGCAGGTTCTTCCAATGTCTTGCATTTACATGGCGAATTGAGAAAAAAAAGAAGTCAGGTTAATCCGGATTATATTTTAGAAATTGATAAAACGGAAAATCAAATCAAAAAAGGAGACCTCTGCCCTTGGGGACAGCAAATGCGTCCGCATATAGTATGGTTTGGCGAGGCAGTTCCTCTAATCGAAGAAGCAGCAAAATTAGTAGAGCAAGCCGATATTTTTATCATTATAGGCACTTCGATGGCTGTATATCCTGCAGCAGGCTTGATTTATTATGTAAAACCGGGAATACCAATATATTATATTGACCCTAAAGCAAATGAAACTCCTAATGTCAGTAAAAACACAATCCGTATTGCCGAAAAAGCAAGCATAGGAGTTGCTCAATTAGTAAATGAATTACTAGAAAAAGCTAAAAATGCTAACTAAAATAGCTGTTTATTGTTTGCTATATCCTCTTTCCCTACTCCCTATGGCTATACTGTATGGAGTAGCCAAGATTATTTATCTTGTTTTATATCAATTGATTCGTTATCGTATTAATGTTACCCGAACTAATTTAAAAAATTCCTTCCCGACTTTTTCTCGTTCAAAACTTAAACAAATAGAAAAAGCATATTACGTTCATTTATGCAATTTGTTTGTCGAAGGCGTTAAAATGCTCAGCATATCACGAAAAGAATTAATGAAACGCTATAGGTGTAAAAATCCGGAATTGGTCAATCAATATTTTGAGCAAAAGAAGAGTGTTATCTTAATGTCAAGTCATTATAACAATTGGGAATGGATGGTACTGTCGTTAGCCATGCAATTTAAACATCACGGAATAGGAGTAGGAAAAGAAAACTCTAATAAATCTTTCGAAAAAACGATTAACCTCTTCAGAACACGATACGGAACGGAAGTTGTTTTTGCAAAAACCATTCGAGATGTTTTTCAACAATACGATAATCAGCAAAAACCCACTGCCTATATGATGCTCAGCGATCAAGCTCCCGGCAGTGTTAAAAATCCTTTTATGGTCAACTTTCTTCATCAGCCAAGCGATATGATTTTCGGAGGAGAATATTTCGCCGCAAAATACGATTATCCCGTATTGTATTATGTTGTAAAACAAAAAAAACGAGGATTTTATGAATTTAAATTAGAACTCATTACCGATAACCCTACTTTAACATCTTATGGCGATATTACTAAAAAATACACTCAACTGTTGGAACGAGATATTACCAATGAGCCCGCTTATTGGTTATGGAGCCATAAGCGCTGGAAACACACAATCAATTATATTGAAAATTAATGTTTTATGTGTATAAAAAAGGAATTTCTTTTATTGTTATTTATTTGTCTAATAAAAATTACCTATACACAATCTTTGGTTTATACCCATGATATTCAACATGTACAAACGCTATCGACAATCAATACCGACTATAAAGAATTGTTCAAAACATTTACGACCAATCCTAATGCTACCATTTCTATTTATTATACTTTTCAAATCAAAATTTATCACGAAAAAGAACAACAATATTCTATCCTTATCTCCTACCAAGAAGACAGTGTTGCAGGCGATGTATTGTATCGTCAACTGACTTTGGCGGATTTGTTTTATCCTAAACGGGTTTTTTGTAACGGAAATATAGTAGCCAATGGAAAAAATATTCTTCCTTTACGCATACAAAATCAAGCTATTACTTTAAACAACACCTTGTTAGATACGGTTATTACAACAACAGAAGACAGCATTCAATGGACTCATCATATTGAATACCTACAATTTTATTTAGACGATAGCTTAACCAAAAATTGTTATTTGCGGACAAAAAAAATTGATGCTTATTATCATTGCGACAGTTTATTTTATAAATGGAATAAAGAATTAGACAAATTAAACTTATCGAATGTAGATTTGCTGCCTATCTACAAATTTACATTAGAAGATGTTGAAAAAGAAGTCAATGCTTATGTGGCAAATCAATTTGAAAACATATTGAGTCTTTCGAAAATCGATAACACGGCTTATTTAATAAAAGTTTCCAAACTATTCAACCGCCTCAACAATATAAAAAAATATTTGATTGCTACTTTACCCGATATGGACGAAATGTTGTACCGCAAAGGTGTTGAATTTGAACAACAAAATAATTATGAAAAAGCCGTTCATTATTACAAACGCTCCCTCGATTATAATCCTACTTGTTCGTTATCGATAGTTGCCTTATCCAATTATTATTTAAACAAAAAAGACTATACAAAAGCAATTTCTTCGATTAATACCTTATATAAAGACACTATCCAAGTCATAGAAAATCATTCGATGGCTTATTCTATTTATCAGACTTTGTATGATTTGGCAAAAGAGCAAATGAATAAAAACGATTATTATTCGGCTTCGAAAACATTGGATACCTTAGCTTATTATTGTTCGCTTATTCCTCTTGATTTTTCTAAATCCAATTATCAATTATTAAGACAAAAAGCAAGACAAGGAATTTATGATTCTTACATGGACGTTATTTTAGCAGCTATTAATAATGAAAAATTCGGATTAGCCGCTACTTATTTGCAAGGATTGGAAAATATTATTAAAAAAAATAAAGATACTTTAGAAGTAAATGAGCAATATAACAATATGTTACAGTTGTTATGGGGAAGATATTCACACTACATAAACCAAAAAATAACGGAAAAACAATATATATTCGCACTAATAGATATCAAAGAGTTCAATAATTCATTAGATTCCTTGCAATTTAATTATCCGGAACAATTCTTTTCCGATATTTACACTATTTGTTATTCTTCTCTATACGAAGAAAAAATAACGGAAATTAACGAACTAAAAGAAAATAAAAACAATAAAAATTTATCGGAAAAAATCAAAGAAACGGAAGATTTTTACATTACAAATCAACAATATATTCAGGATAAAAATTTTATGTCGTCAAAATCCGATGAAGAAAAGGAAAGAATATATTTCGAAAACCGATACTATAAACTTTGCTCCTATTTAAAAAATATACCTGAAGATATCATAAGTTACGATTTTTTAGATAGTTGCATTTTATCGCGTAAGTGGCAACTCACTTACCAATTTGACGACTGTAGCGAATGGGACGATATCGTTGAAAACAAATGCAAACCTGTTATTTTATCCAAAATATCACGCATTAATACTTTTATTTGGGGCAATGAATTTAAAAAAGCACTCCCTTTATTTAAAGACCTAACGACAGCCATTCACACTTTATCCTTAACAACAGATACTGTTATTTCCCAAAAATATCGAGAAACACAATCAATTTTACAATCCAGAGCTTGTGCTTATTTAGAAAGAGAAAAAATAGATGTATTCAATAAAGCATCTGATTTATTGAAACAAAAAGTATATGGAGGCAGAAAAAACACTTTTATCCGTTACATCATTTTCTATAGAAATAGAATGTAATATTTCTCCTTATAATGATAGTATCAATCATTTATTACAATATATCAAAAAGCCGGCTCATTTTCAACGAATTTACAATAATGCATTGTTGTATATTTCTGTCCAAAAATACGAAGAAGGATTTCGTTTATACGACGAGGCATTTCATTATTTCAAAACACAAGACATTGATAGTTATGGATTATACTGCCCCGACAAAAAAGAATTTTTAATTAATTCGAAAAACACCAATTATTATTCCTATATTTGCGAACAATATGTACAAGAAAAAGAATTTGATAAAGCAATAGAAATAATGTTGTCAGCTGTTTCACAAAAACTATCTTTCAATAAAACTCAAAAAACAATAGGCGAAGCTTTTTCTAAATATGTTAAAGATAATAAGTTACGACCTTTTCAAGCCATAAAACCCTACCGGTTTACAAAAGCACATTCTCCTTTTTTAAATGCATTCTTGGGAAAGCCCATTGCCTTTTTTTATCTTTTGATACATTAAAATTTAATAAAACACATAGTTCATATTAAAATAAAATATATTTTTGCAAATAAAAAATAAAAAGTTTATACTATGAAAACATTTGGATTATTTAACAGGTTTTTTTTATTAACAATATCCTTTGTATTTATCTGCTCCTCATGCTATAAAGATATTATTGACGATTTAAAAAAGGATATAGCAGTAAAATACGACGGCACATGGGCAGCTAATATTGTCAATACGGAAGCTAATCTTACTGATTTCAATTTAGAAACGGGAGAAGATGCCGATTTTAAAATTGAAAATCAAGATAATATTTTAGTACTAACCTACAATACTACTAAATTATATTCATTACGCGGAGAACATTTATTTTCAGCAAGTTTAGCTACTACGAGTTTTAATTTCACACTTCCTGCTCCTTCATCGCCTATAAAAAGTAGGAAAGCTAATTATAACTATACTATCAGCAAAGACATTGAGTTGAATTTAGATGGAATGATTATAGATTCAATATTGTTAAAATCAGGTGTATTCACATTAAATTTTACCTCAGATTTGAATCATGAATATGTCATTACTTTAAAAAGCGATTACATATTAAACGAAAACATGCAAAAATTAGATATGACCAAACGTTCTACTACTCCCAACGTCTCATTTTCTATCAATGCAAAAGATAAATATGTTATTTTACCTCTCGGAAGAAATGCTATCCCTATAACTATCGAAATAGAAGTTATTCCCGGAGAAGGAGCTTTAAATTTTCCTTATCATTTTAATGTTACCAATACTTTTCCTAATATGGGATTTTCTTGGATGCATGGGCAATTTATTAAAAAAACTGAATATTTATCTAAAAATTTAGAAATGGAATTTTTAAGAAATAACGCCATACTAAAATGCAAAGCATATTCGGCAAAAGTACATCTTGATGTTAGAAATAATGTAGGCTTACCTCTTTCCTTAGACATTGATTCGGTCATTATCTGTAACCCTGTGGAAAACATGTATATTCCTCTAATTACTTTCAATGAATTGTTAACAGCAAAATACCCAATCGTAAGAGGTGAATATGCTACTACTACTCGTACTTTCGACATAGATAGTTTTTTATTTGACAATAGAAATTCTTTTATTTTGTTCCGAGCAACGGGAATTTTAAACAATGACGGTATGGATGGAAATAAATATTATATTACCGATACTTCTCGCTATCGTGTACATGCACGTATTGAATTCCCTTTAAAAATAAACTTACATGAACTCTCCTATTTTGATACTGTTGCTTTTAGTATGGATAGCTTAAATGTAGAAGAATTAGAATATGTAATATTCCGTATTCAGTTAGAAAACAATTTTGCTTTTGGAATACAAAGTCAAGTGTATTTTACAAACGACAATTACGCTATCATTGATTCACTATTTGATGCTCCATTGTTCATCCCTAAAGCTTCTGTAGATCCCGCTAACGACTACCATCTTATTGAAACTTCTTTTGGAAGTGAAAAAGTTACCGTAACCAATGAGCGCTTACAAAAACTTGCTGCTGCTGCAAGCAATATAATTATCCGAGCAGATGCAAAAATCAATAAGAGCGATCCTTATATGATTTTTTATTATAACGAACAAAAGTTAGGTATAAAACTTGGAATGCAAGCACATGTTAAAACACAGTTTGACACTTCTAAAAACAAATAGATATGAAAAAATATATTAAAATTAATCTGATAATTATTGCTTTATTTACATCTTCTTATGTAAATGCACAGCAAACTCTTGCTATTTTAAATGAGAATATATATTCTTCGAATTACAATCCGGGAAAACCATCGGTGTATAAATGGCATGTAGGTTTCCCGGGCGTATCTAATCTTACGCTTACTTTTTCTGAAAATTTATTAACCTATAAAAAACTTGTTACTTCTACCGATACCTCTATAATTATCAATCCTACAAATTTGCTTAAAAATCTGAAAAGACCAACAAGATTTACTGTCGATGTGAATGAAGAAATTTTAGGATTCGGATTTAAAACAGACGAAAACTCCTACTTTACTTTTAGTACACGTTTACGCTCAGAAAGTTATTTTATGCTTCCTAATGAGTTATTATCCATGTTGATAAAAGGAAATGCCGAGTATATCGGAAAAAACATCGAATCCAATATTTCTGCTTACCATTCATCTTATCTTGAAGCAAGTATTACCTATCAATATACTATTCAAAATAAATATACAATAGGATTTCGACCAAAATTTTTAATCGGACTTACTAATGTTCATACCGAACAATCAAAAATTAATTTCTTAACCACTGAAGATTGGGATATCCAAACAAATGGAGTCGTTCAAATGAACACCTATCTCCCTTTCAATGAAGAATTTGAACCTAAAACAGATGACTTTATCAACGGATTGCTCAAAAATCCCGGTTTTGCTATTGATATAGGAGCACATTTTGAGCTTCCTGCTGATTTTGGAATAGCTTTTAGCATCAACGATTTAGGAACTATATTATGGAGCAATGACCGATTAACAAACTCTTTTTCATTCACAACGAATGATACGGGAAAATTTATAAAAGAGGGAAGTATATTTTTTGACGGATTCGAAGTATCACTCAAAGGAATTCAAGATGGACAAATGCCTGATATAAACACCGTACTTGATTCTATAAGTGCAGACGATTTTATAACATATTCTTATGCAAGAAGAGATGTGTATAGAACACCTCTCTATCCGAAACTCTATTTAGAGTTTTTCTATAAACTATCAAATTATCGTTTTACCATTTTGTCAAGAACGGATTTTGTGGGAAAACATCCCATTCCTTCTGTTACTTTTGCTTGCAATGGATATTTTGGAAATATCGTCGAATTAGCATTGTCTTATTCCATTTATAATCGCACTTTTAATAATTTAGGATTTGGAGCACATTTTCATTTCGGACCGGTACAATTATATTTTGCTTTTGATAATCTGATTGGACCTATTGCACCAAAATATTTTAACAGTTTTTCTGTTCAAACAGGATTGTATTTCGGAATACGACCTAAAAAGAATAAAATTGCCAAGAGTTCTTATTTATAAGAATTCCATAAAGTTATTATTATAGAAATTAAAAAAAAGATGAAAAAAATAGGAATTCTATTAACATTAACTTTAGCTTTTAATTTAATTATACAAGCTCAGAAAATAAAAATATTTCCCGGTGTTGTTGTTGATAGAGACACTATTGCAAGTATTCAGCTCAATGATATATATATTCTTGCTTTCAAAGAAGGAACAAGCAAAAAAGAAATAAGACGTAAAACAAGACTTTTTCGTAATGTTTTAAAAGTATATCCCTATGCCCGTTCTGCTGCTAATATCTTAGATGAATACGATAAAATGTTAGCAGGTTTACCCGAAAAAGAACAAAAAGCATTAATGAAAGAAGCTGAACGAAAAATAAAAAAACAATATACCAAAGAAATCGAAAGATTAACATTTTCTCAAGGTATAATTTTATTGAAATTAGTAGATAGAGAAACAGGAAAAACAACTTATCGGATTGTTGATGAATTAAGAGGAGCATTTACTGCTTTTTTTTATCAAACAATCGCTCGCCTATTCAAATACAATCTTAAAGAAAATTACGACCCTAACGGAGCCGATAAAGAAATTGAACATATTGTCAGGCTTATTGAAGAAGAAGCGCAATAAAAAAACATTTTAATCTATTAAAATTTAAAATACATGATATATTTAGATAATTCAGCCACCTCTTTTCCTAAACCGGATGTGGTGTATGATTTTATGTTCAATTTCTATCGCAAAAAAGGAGTAAGTCCCGGTCGCTCAGGCTTTGACGCTGCCATCGAAGCAGAAGAAATTGTTTTTAATACTCGAAAAATACTTACCGATTTATTCAATGGAGGCAAGGACCCTAATCGTTTAACTTTTTCATACAATGCAACAGATGCACTCAATATAATCATACAAGGTCTATGCGAAAAAGGAGATCATGTCATAACAACTACTTTAGAACATAATTCTGTTTTAAGACCATTATACTGTCTTGAACAACAAGGGTTAATTTCCGTAACTTATATCCCTTTCGATAAAGCCGGCTACGTTCACCCCGATGATATAAAAAAAGCAATTCGTAAAAACACGAAATTTGTTATTGTCAATCATTGTTCCAATGTAATAGGAACTATTCAACCTCTCACCGAAATCGGTAAAATTTGCAAAGAAGCCAATGTATTATTCGTTGTAGATGGAAGCCAAGGAGCAGGAGCTATTGAAGTTGACATGCAAGCCTCATCTATTGATATTTATTGTTTTACAGGACATAAATGTTTAATGGGACCTACCGGCATCGGTGGTTCTTATGTCAGAGAAGGAATAACAATAAAACATACCCGTTATGGCGGAACAGGTGTGCGTTCTGCTTATCCTGCTCATTTAGAAGAATATCCGTGGAGGTTAGAATATGGAACGCTCAATCTATTAGGAGTTGCAGGTTTATACGCCGGTGTAAAATGGGTAAAAGAACAAGGAATAGAAAAACTACACCAAAAAGAAATGAAGCAATGGAAAACACTTAGAGATGGATTATTACAAATAAATGGAGTGAAAATTTATTGTGCAACAAGTGTTGAAAATCAAAATCCTGTTTTAAGTTTTAATATTAATGGATTTGAAGCCGGAGATGTCGGAACAATGTTGGATGTAGATTATGACATAGCTACCCGCACAGGATTACAATGTGCTCCAAAAGTACATGAAGGAATAGGAACATTAGACATACATGGAACTGTACGTTTCAGCATAGGACCATTTACAACAGACGAAGAAATTACAAAAGCAATTGATGCTGTAAAAGAAATAGCCGCTATTAAAAATTAAAATCACTTTTAAAATGTTAATAGTAAACAATGCCATTATTTCTGATGATATAATTGAAAAACATTTTATTTGTGATATTTATCATTGTAAAGGAATTTGTTGTATTGAAGGTGATGCAGGAGCACCCTTAGAAGAAAATGAAATAGCAATTATTGAAGATATTATCGATATCGTTAAGCCTTATATGTCACCGCAAGGAATTGAGACCATTAATCAATACGGAACTTTTGATTATGATGTTGATGGAGAATTAGTTACTCCTTTAATAAACCATGAAGAATGCGCCTATGTTTATTTTGAAAAAGGAATTGCTAAATGTGCATTTGAAAAAGCATACGAAAAGAAAAAAACAAAATTTCAAAAACCCATATCTTGCCATTTATATCCCATTCGTATTTCTAAATACCAACATTATGACGCATTAAACTATCATCAATGGGACTTATGTAAAGTCGCACGTAAGAAAGGATTAGAAGAAAAAATAACTGTTTTTGATTTTTTAAAAGAACCTCTTATTCGAAAATACGGAATCCGTTGGTATAATAAAGCCAAAAAAGAAGTAGACGCTTTTCTGAAAAACAAACAAAATTTAACATTTTAATTGTTATTTTTTTACCTTATTTATATAAATAATTAATCAAACCCTTTTTTTAAATAAAATAAAATGTAATTTTGCATTCATTAAAATTTATTAGAAATTATTAAAAATTATTTGTGCGATGAAAAGAAAATTTATTTTTAGCTGTATTTTATTCCTTGGTTTTTTAGGAATAAATAAAACTTTTGCTCAAGTAGAACCCAAAGAAAATGAGCCTATTAAAGTTTTTAAAACAACAAATGATATATCTGAACCATCAGGAGCTGTTATGATAAATAGTCCTGTTATCAATCAAAATATTACTGTTCAAGAAGTTGATTTATTATGGGATGTTCAACATCCGTTTCATCAAAATCAGCAACAAGCAACACAAAAAGAAAACTATACCAATAAACGAATTTTAAAACCGGGAGATGCTATTATATTTGAAGTGGATAATAACACTATCAAAGAAGACTCTTCATTTTTTCCTCTTTTACCGGCAGAAATAGAAGAAGCTATCGCTCGTACTCCTATTTGGATACATTACGATTTACGTTTCAAATTCAGATTAATTGAAAATACTGCTCATCGTACAAAAATGATAGATTTATTAAATGCTACTCCCAAACAATACTTAGACGAAGTTGCTTTTATGCTTACCTATCTTCCTTATGAAGTACTGAAAGACGGTCGTTTTATCAACGATTGGGATTATTTAATCGAAAATGTAGAAATGATTTATACTTTTGCAGACTCTTTAAAATATGTTGAAATTGTTGAAAAAGGAGATACCAATACAAACGACTGGAAAACAACGACAAAATATAAAATTAAACAAGGGTCCAATTTTATATGGAGAGAAATAGATCCTTATATTTATTATCAGTTCATTGTTATGCCGAAAATAGAACAAGAAGGAGTTTATGTAGCCGATGGCAATTCTCCTGCTTACCAACGCACTTGGGGATATAGCTGGAGAGAATACCTATGGTTTGACCCCGATACAAACCGCAGTTATCGTCCTGTAAATATTTCCGGCTATAAAGTAGTAGATGCATCGGGAAAATACGACTCTTTAAAGGTTGATACTATCCCCCGTTTAGGCGAAATAATGCAAATGCCTGAATATTTGTGGAATGAAGCAAAAACTATCTATTTTTTTAATAGAGAATTTAAACCTACAGACGATGCAATGAACGTATTAGGAAATTGGTGTTCACAATGCATCCCTATGGACGTAACCAGTACCGATGATTATAGACCTTCACAACCTAACCATATAGCATGGAAACACATAGGTAACTGCCATGAAGATGCACTGCTTGTTGCTGCCGCTGCCAGAACATGTCTTATTCCTTTGATGCACATTGGCGATTTTTGTGATGACCACGTATGGGGAATGTTTAATGACGGGTCAACAAAATGGCATCATTTCGAATTTTTTAGAGGTGGCTGTTCACCCGGAAGACCTTATTATTGGGGAATGACCAATTTAGTTGATGATGGAGGATATGGATGGACAAGTTCATTGGTACAAGGATATGTTCCCGACGGGACTTTATATAACGTCTCTGAGTATTATTCCAATCAAAAACCAAGTTCTATGTTAGATTTAACATTTGTTGACTCCCTTGGCGCACCTATTGATGGAGTAAGAGTTAATTTATATTCAACCAATGTTCAATACGGAAAAGAATATATAATGTCTGCAGGATACTTGTGGACCGATGCCACAGGAAGAATCCATACCCCTATTGGTACCGATAAAAAATATTATATGAAATTTTATCATCCCAAATATGGCTCTTATCCTCTCGAAAGCGGAATAGTATATATATTAATCAATTCAAAAACAATTTCGGGAAAAACATATCCCATTACTTTTGTAATGCCTGCAACTCCTAAAAACAGATCAAGAGTAGCTACTAATAAAAACACCTACGATTTTGAAAAAAGTTTAAAAATAAGTTTTGCTGCTAAAAACATTACAACCGACATGAATCCTGTTGACGGACAACGTTCTGTTTTCTATGAAAGAACAAGAACAGATGCATTTTTAAATGCTCACGTTTTAACGGAAAGCGAAATGAATAAGTTTAAAACATATAAAACAGCAGCAATATCATCCATTTATACTTTTTATCAAAAACAACCGGGAGAATTAGCTATCCCTTTACAAAAGAGCGGAAAAACATATATTGCATTGACAAATGATTTTAACTATAAGAATTTCGTAGAAATTGAATACCGTACGGATATCGTTGCCGGAGGTGAATTTGATGTAAGTATAAATAATTATAATACAGAAGAAATTTCCGTCTATATGTATCCCAACCCTGCAAATAATTATTTAAACATCAATACATTCAATACCAATATCAATCGTATTCAAATTTTTGATATTACAGGAAAAGAAATCAATACAATCAATGTATCTAATGAAACTTTTTCTATTATTGATATCAATCATTTAACTTCCGGTATTTATTTTATTTCCATTACTACAGAAAAAGGAAAAACCGTTAAAAAATTCATAAAACAATAAAAACACTTTTTATAAAATATAATTCAATTAAAAAATCTATAGAAAATTTTCTATAGATTTTTTTCTTATCTTTGTACATTTTTTATCAATATAAATATAGAATTTACCTTTATGGAAATCAAATTACACACTATTGAGGAAGCATTAGAAGACTTTAAACAAGGAAAATTTCTTATTGTAGTAGACGACGAAGACAGAGAAAATGAGGGAGACTTCATTATAGCAGCCGAAAAAATTACCCCGGAAAAAGTAAATTTTATGATTAATCATGGAAGAGGTGTTTTATGTGCTCCTATTACTACTCAACGATGTAAAGAATTAGACCTCGATATGCAAGTTTCTAAAAACACATCCATTCACGAAACTCCATTTACCGTTACAATTGATTTATTAAATCATGGCTGTACTACCGGCGTTTCAATGTTCGATAGAGCTTCAACTATCAAAGCTTTAACCGATCCCACTATGACATCGAATGATTTTGGAAGACCCGGTCATATTAACCCTCTACAAGCCAGAGACGGTGGAGTATTAGTACGTGCCGGACATACCGAAGCTACCGTTGACCTTGCACGACTTGCAGGACTGTATCCTGCAGGTGCTTTAATCGAAATCATCAACGACGATGGGACAATGGCTCGCCTACCTCAACTTATGGAAGTTGCTAAAAAACATACGATAAAAATTATTAGCATTCAAGATTTAATTGCTTATCGTATAAAAACAGAAACATTTATCCGCAAGGAAGAGGAAGTAATGCTTCCTACAAAATTTGGCACCTTCAAATTGATTGCTTATTCTCAATTGAATAACAATAATACTCATTTGGCATTAAAAAAAGGAGAGTGGAAAAAAGATGAACCTATTTTAGTAAGAGTCCATTCTTCCTGTGCTACAGGCGATATTTTCGGCTCTTGCAAATGCGATTGTGGTTCTCAACTACATGAGTCAATGAAAATGATTGAAAAAGAAGGAAAAGGATTAATTTTATATATGAGCCAAGAAGGAAGAGGAATCGGACTTGTTAATAAATTAAGAGCCTATCATTTACAAGAATTAGGACGCGATACCGTTGAAGCAAATCTTGAACTTGGATTTCGTGCCGACGAACGTGATTATGGTATTGGTGCACAAATACTAAGAGACCTCGATGCAACAAATATTTTGTTGATTACCAATAATCCTACTAAACGCGTTGGTTTAGCCGGACATGGAATTACAATTAAAGAAACCGTTCCTATTATTATTCAACCTAATAAATATAACGAGAAATATTTGCAGACTAAAAAAGAAAAAATGGGACATAAGTTAGATGTCAAAAAAAAATAATATGTTTCAACTATTAGATGACGACATAGAAGAATATTGCGATGCACATTCTTCGCCTGAAGATAAAATTTTATACGAACTCAACAGAGAAACTCATCTCAAAACAGTAAATCCTCGTATGATAAGCGGTTGTCGTCAAGGATTATTTTTAGAATTTATAAGTCAACTCGCTCAGCCGGAACGGATTCTCGAATTAGGAACTTTTACTGCATACACAACTATTTGTCTATCAAGAGGATTAAAAGAAAATGGATTAATTTATACCATTGAAAAAAATCCTGAATTAGGGAACATTATATTCTCTAATTTAGATAAAGCAAATGTAGCAGCTAAAACCAAAGTCTTATTTGGAAACGCTTTGGATATTATCCCAACTTTAGAAGAAAAATGGGATATTATTTATATTGATGCTGACAAAGTTAACTATCTTAACTACTATAAAATACTTCTCCCTTCCCTAAAACCTAATGGAATATTATTTGCCGATAACGTTTTATGGAACGGTAAAATATCTCAACAACTAAATGAAAAAGACAAAGATACGAAAGCAATAGCCGAATTCAATAAATTTGTACAACAAGACGAAAGAGTAAAAAACATTTTACTCCCTCTTCGCGATGGAATTATGATGGTAAAAAAAATATAATTTCCTATTGAAAATATTATTATTTTTGCAGTCATAAATAATTTTATCTAATTTTATTAAATACTAAACATTATCAAAAACTTAACAAAATGAATAAAAAAGCGTATTTATTAGTTATTACACTAATTATCACAAGTTTTAATTTAAAATTATCTGCTCAAGAAGTACAAGAAATTGCAACAGCTACTTCTGCCGTTGCTCAAAAAGTGGATACATCGGTTAAAGAAAAAACATGGGTTTTTGGAGGAACGTCTTTGATAACGTTCGGACAAGACTATGTGCATAATTGGAATGCGGGAGGAACGCCTGCCATTAACTTAAAAGGAATGGGCAATGTTTTCTTAAAATATTCGAAAAATAAAATATTTTGGGAAAATATTTTAGACGTAACCTACGGCGTACAACGTAATTTTGAAACAAAACAAACTACCAAAACCGATGACAAATTCGAATTTAATACTAACTTAGGATACATAATAGGAAGAAATTGGAATTGCGGAGCTTTAATGAAATATCAAACTCAAATGACACAAGGTTATAAAAACGACACTATTCTTACCTCTAATTTTATGACCCCAGGTTATTTAATTACCTCTGTCGGTATTGAATATAAACGTAAAATGTGGTCATTATTTATTTCTCCCTTGACAAATAAAACTACATTTAAAACCGATAATCGCTTTTACGATGTCAATAGTTTTTCCGTTGATTCGGGAAAAAAAGTTTATGCCGGACTTGGAGCTTTCTTAAAAGCTGTTTATAAATATGATATTCATCCTAAAGTTCACTTAGACACAAAATTAGAACTCTTTTCCGACTATTTGGACCAACCTGAAAATATAGATGTGAATTTTGAAATGAGATGGAATTTTATGATTACCGAATGGTTGATGGCAACCTTATATATAGCTGTCCTTTACGATTATGATATCCGTTTTACCGTTTATGAAAACGATGGGGTTACTCCTAAAATAGGACATGATGGAAAAGCGATGACTACCGATCATGTTCAATTTAAAGAAAACTTTGGATTATCGTTTACCTATAAATTTAATGTTCCAAAATTAACAAAGAAGTAGGTATACAATTAAAATAAATTGATATTTATTGGGTTATTAATAAAGGATTTTACTCCTTATATTAATTGTTTATGAGCTGTTTTTCTTTACGCGTCAAGCATATTCTTTTTATTATAAGCTGGATATACCTATCCGTATCTCCTGTCTTTTCGCAAATACAAATGCGACGCTCAACCACTGATTCTGCAGGATTAATAGCCTATATAAGTGCCAATTACTCTTATTTATTTGTATTAAAAAATTCGGATTTATACAAAGAAAGCAGCAATTTAATGGCAGTAGGGACTAATTTAAGTTTAAAAACAAAATCGAATTGGACCATTGAAGCCGGTTTTAATTATTTATTTTCAGGCAAAGTAAAAGGAACCGATTCTATGTTCTCAATGATTACCAATAGTGCCGGTTTAATTATTGATGGAAACGGAACAGGAGCTGATATAGAAGTAGATACAAGAGGATGGTCGTTACGAATGGAGGGAGGAAAAATATTTCCTTTAACAAAAAAGGCACAAAATGCAGGAATACACGCCAAATTAGGAGTTGGCGTTCTACAGCGTTATGTGTTCATTAAAAATCCGGATAATTTAGTCCCATGTTTAACTAACGAGTACAAAAAAGGATACGACCGATTGACTTTAGGAGTTTCTTTGTATCAATATATTGGATATACGCGTTTGTCAAACATTAAATATTCTTGTTTTTACGGAGGAGTCGAATTTTACGAAATCTTTTCATCTCGGCAACGAGACTATGACTTCTTGCTTATGGGAAAAGATAATCGAAAATTTTTTGATGTAATAATCGGGTTAAAATTTGGATGGATTGTTCCTTTGTATAAAAAAGAATATACTGACACTTACTATTTTAGATAAAATATGAGACGCCTATATTCCCTTTCCATCTATTTTTATTCCTTAGCCATTCGTTTAGCCGCTTTTAAAAATAAAAAAGCAAAGCTATGGGTAGAAGGAAGAAAAAATACTTTTGATTTTTTAACTGAAAAATGCAAAGACAATCAAGAAATTATCTGGATTCATTGTGCTTCGCTTGGCGAATTTGAGCAAGGTCGCCCATTGATTTCTTCCATAAAAGAAAGAAAACCTGAATACAAAATTTTGTTAACTTTTTTTTCGCCTTCGGGTTATGAAATTCAAAAAAATTTTGCTTTAGCTGATATAATCACTTATTTACCAATAGATACTATTTCAAATGCAAAGAAATTTATACACATTGTCCAGCCAAAATATATTTTTTTCATTAAATACGAATATTGGTTCAATTATATTAATGAAGCTTTTAAGCAAAAAATCCCTTTTTACATTGTATCTTCTATTTTCAGGAAAAACCACTACTTTTTTCGATTTTATGCCAAATGGTTTCAAAAAAATCTGAATCAAATAAGCTATTTTTTCTTACAAAATCAAGAATCAAAAGATTTATTAAATAGCATAGGTATTACTCAATGCGACGTTTATGGCGATACGCGTTTCGATACAGTCGCTGCTCTTGAGAAAAAAAACAATCCGATAATAGAAAAATTTATCGAAAACTCTACCCCTATCATCGCAGGAAGTACGTGGTATGAAGATGAAAAAATAATCGGTCCCTTTATTCATCGTAATAAAACAAAATGGATAATCGTTCCCCATGAAATTGATGAAAAACATTTAAACCAAATACGTAATTTGTTTTCGCAATCGGAATGCATATTTTATAGCGAAATTACCCCCAATACCATTATTAATAATTATAAAATATTGATAATAGACAAAATAGGAATTCTCCGTTATCTTTATCATTATGCAACCATTGCTTATATCGGTGGAGGATTTGGAAAAGGAATACACAACATACTTGAAGCCGCAACTTATGGATTAGCCGTTGTTTTCGGTCCAAATTATAAAAAATTTCAAGAAGCACGGGATTTAATTGCTCAACAAGCTGCATTTTCTATTCAAAACGAAAAAGATTTAGAAAACATACTGCAAAAACTTCTTAACGATACATCGTTTCATTTACAAGCTTCTAAAGCAGCTAAAGAATACATTTTCTCACAAAAAGGAGCAAGTAAAAAAATATTTTCCTTTGTTTTTGAAAACTAACTGTTTTTTTAATGTAATTTTGCAACGATAAAAAAAATAAAAAAATACAGCAATGGAAACAGTTGTAAGCGGAATACGTTCGACAGGAAACCTTCATTTAGGAAATTATTTTGGAGCATTAAAAAATTTTGTGAAAATGCAATATGAAAACCGTTGTTTTTTCTTTATTGCCGATTACCATGCTTTAACCACTCATCCAACAGCAGAAAACATAAAAACCAATGCTAGACAAGTAATTATTGAATATTTAGCGGCCGGTTTAGACCCTGAAATTGCTACTTTATACCTGCAAAGCGATGTCCCCGAAGTATTGGAATTGTATTTATTTTTAAATATGAATGCTTATCTCGGCGAGCTGCAACGATGCACGTCATTTAAAGACAAAGTTCGACAACAACCTGAAAATGTAAACGCCGGACTATTAACCTATCCCACTTTAATGGCAGCCGATATATTGATACATAAAGCCCATAAAGTTCCCGTAGGCAAAGATCAAGAACAACATTTAGAAATGACCCGCATGTTTGCTTCACGTTTTAATCGCTTATATAAAACCGATTATTTTACTGAACCTCAAGCCTATAATTTTGGAGAAAATCTAATAAAAATTCCCGGTTTAGACGGAAGTATGAAAATGGGAAAATCGGAAGGAAATGCTATTTATCTGATTGACAGCCCTGAAATCATTCGTAAAAAAGTAATGAAAGCAAAAACAGATGCCGGTCCTACACAGCCTAATCAAACAAAATCTCAAGAAATACAAAATCTTTTCACTATTATGCAACAAGTATCCGATAAAAATACTTTGCATTTCTTCGAACAAGCTTATGCCGATACTAGTATACGTTATGGCGATTTCAAGAAACAATTAGCTGACGATATCATTGCATTTTGTAATCCTCTACGTGAACGCATACTCGATTTATCGGAAAAAAATTCCTATATTGATGAGGTAATCGAACATGGAGCTGAAAAAGCCCGACAAAATGCACGCAATACTATTTCCGAAATTCGCGAAATTATCGGTTTCCGGAAATAATCTATTTATTTCAATCCAAATTCACAAAGAAATTTTTCTTACTATTTCCAAATAAATAAAAAGAGAGTGCCCGAAAAAAACACTCTCTTCCTATTGTTGATTAATAATTCTTACTTATTAACTTGGAA
>JAAYQB010000081.1 GCA_012519525.1 Bacteroidales bacterium
AACACCTGAAGAATTATTTAAAAAAATAGTATAAAACTATTGAAAGTATTAAAAAAATGTATATTTTTGCAATGTTAAAGATAAAGTTCTTTTTAAAATAAAAATATTAACAAATAAAAAAAACTGTTCTAATATAGGGGGACACTTAAATGCTATATAAATATTGTTTTTTATATGACTTCAATTATATGTTGTTGATTTTTATCTATATAATTTTTCATAAATTATATGTTAATATCAAATAATTTGTGTACTTTTGTTACTCAAAAAATATTTATTATTAATTATCAAAAATTTAAAAAAATGAAAAGAGTTTTAATTTATACATGTTTGTTTTTTACATTTACTTTTTATTCATGTGAAGAAGAAAAAAATATTGTAAATAGTGTTATTCAAGGAAAAATAACATATGAAGAAACAGAAACCGGCAGGGAAGGAGATGCAGAAAATGCAACCGTAAAACTTCATATAGGGCAGGAAGAAGGTGCTGTTCAAGAAGTAACGGCTAATGAAACAGGGTTTTATATCTTTCCAAAGATTACTGTTAATTTAGATAGTGCATTAACTGATTATACTGTTAGTGCAGAATTTAGAATGCAGATTGGTGGAACTCCGACTATTTTTACAGGTCGTTCAGAAGTTGTTACTCCAAAAGGAAAAGATACAATTGTTTGTAATTTACATTTAAAATAAAAAAATAATTTTTTAACTATAAAAATATATATATGAAACGAGTACATAATTTTAATGCAGGACCATGTGTCCTTCCAAAAGAAGCTATTAATGCAGCAATTGAACATTTGAAGAATTTTAAAGATACAGGAATGTCTGTTATAGAAGTTTCGCATCGTTCGAAAGAATGGGATGCCATAATGAACGAGACAGAAGCTATATGGAAAGAATTATTAAATATTCCTGAAGGATATAAAGTATTATTTCTTGGAGGAGGCGCATCTATGCAATTTGCTATGGTTCCTTTCAATTTCTTAGAAAAAAAGGCTGCTTATCTCGAAACAGGTGTTTGGGCTAAAAAAGCAATAAAAGAAGCAAAAGGATTTGGCGAAGTAATTACAGTTGCTTCTTCAGCAGAAAAAACATTTAATTATATTCCAAAAGGATATACTATTCCTACCGATGTAGATTATTTTCATATTACTACCAATAACACAATTTATGGTACCGAAATACATGAAGATATTAATAGTCTTGTTCCTTTGATTGCCGATATGTCGTCCGATATTATGAGTCGTCCTGTAGATGTTTCAAAGTATACGATGATTTATGGCGGAGCTCAAAAAAATGTTGGTCCTGCCGGTGTTACATTTGTTATCATAAAAGAAGACGCTCTTGGAAAAGTAAGTCGCTTTATTCCGACAATGTTGAACTATAAAACTCATATTGAAGAAAGTTCAATGTTTAATACTCCTCCTGTTTTTTCTATTTTAGTAATGAACGAAACATTGAAATGGGTTAAAAAATTAGGCGGATTAAAAGTTATGCAAAAAATGAATAAAGAAAAAGCGGAATTATTGTATAACGAAATAGACCGTAATAGCATGTTTGTAGGAACTGCTGAAAAAAATAGCCGTTCTTATATGAATGTTTGCTTTGTTATGGCAGAAGGATACAAAGATAAAGAAGAAGCATTTATGGCATTTGCAAAAGAAAAAGGAATGGTAGGAATCAAGGGACACCGTTCTGTGGGTGGATTCCGTGCTTCTATTTATAATGCTTGTCCGAGAGAAAGCGTAGAAGCATTGGTTGCATGTATGCAAGAATTTGAAAAGAAAAATAAATAAAAATTAAAAAAGAAAAGATATGAAAGTATTAGTAGCAACAGAAAAACCATTTGCTAAAGCTGCTGTAGATGGAATTCGTGAAATAGTAGAAAAAGCGGGGCATACGCTTGTTCTTCTTGAAAAATATACGGATGTTAACGATTTCCATAAAGCTGTAGCCGATGCAGATGCTTTGATTGTCAGATCCGATAAAGTTACAAAAGAAGTTATTGATAATGCGAAGAACTTAAAAATTGTCGTTAGAGCCGGAGCCGGTTATGATAACTTAGATTTAGCTGCTTGTACAGCACGCAACATTGTTGCAATGAATACTCCGGGACAAAACTCTAATGCCGTTGCCGAATTAGCAATAGGAATGATGATTTATATGGCTCGCAATACATTTAAACCCGGAACAGGGGCTGAATTAAAAGGGAAAAAAATAGGTCTTCACGCATATGGAAATGTGGGACGTTTAGTAGCATTACTTGCTAAAGGTTTTGGTATGGAAGTTTATGCTTATGACCCATTTATTTCAGCAGAAAACATTAAAAAAGATGGAGTTATTCCCGTTGATTCTGAAGAAAAATTGTATGAAACTTGTCATTATATTTCATTGCATATACCTGCCAACGATAAAACAAAAAAATCGATAGGATATCGTTTCTTATCTAAATTACCTAAAGGAGGTTGTTTAATCAATACGGCACGTAAAGAAGTGATTAATGAAGAAGAATTAGTAAAGGTAATGGAAGAAAGAGCAGATATTAAATATTGCTCTGATGTAGCTCCTGATAATGCAGCTGAAATGGCTGAAAAATTTCAAGCACGCTATTTTGCTACTCCTAAAAAAATGGGAGCCGAAACTGCCGAAGCAAATATCAATGCCGGATTAGCATCTGCTAATCAAATTGTAAAATTCTTTGCTAACGGTGATAAAACATTCCAAGTTAATAAGTAAGAATTATTAATCAACAATAGGAAGAGAGTGTTTTTTTCGGGCACTCTCTTTTTATTTATTTGGAAATAGTAAGAAAAATTTCTTTGTGAATTTGGATTGAAATAAATAG
>JAAYQB010000082.1 GCA_012519525.1 Bacteroidales bacterium
CACATGTTGAACCCGGCAGTAATGTCGGGTTCTCCTATTTTAAAGCTCATATATTTTTGTTTTATCTTTGCTGAAAAAATAATATCCTTTTATTCCTTTTTCTCTTAACTTGTTTATTTCAATGTGAATTTTCTTTGTTTCTATTTCAAGCTCAAACACTACCAATTCGGCTTTTTGTTCTTCGGTTGCTTTTTTTGCATAATCTGCAATATTATTGTGGCTTTTGGTTTTCTTTAAATCTGTCGGTATTCCATCCAAGAAGTTGGGGAACTCTTTGGGATGCGGTTGTCGGTTTTATTACCAATATAACTAAGGCTTTTGTTGAGACTATTAAACTGTCTTTTAATACCGTTGTTAATGTTATTATGATAGCTATCGATAAGATAAAGATAGGTTGGTATGAATTTAAGGAAGCTGTAGGTCTGGGCGATAGCGAAGAGAACCAAAAGATGATAGCTCAGATTAACAAAGATGTTGAAGATAGAAAGGCTGCTTTGGTTGACGGTGCCAAAAAGGTTGTTGAATACACTAAAGCCGCTGCCGAATCTTTTAAAAAAGTGAGCTTGAGTTGGGACGAATCGGTAACGCTGAAAGGTACGGCTGATAAGTTAAAAGCACAGCTGGGAATTACAGACAATAAACGCACTGTTAACAATGATTTTTCACAGGATTTATCAACGGCATCAACGACGATTGCCACCGGTGGTAAGCAGGTAAAAAATTATAACATTGTTATTAACGACGGTTTGGTAAACGGTGTGCAAAATTATTTTAACGATAGCAGCGAGAACCCCGCCAGTGCCGACGGTTTTATGAAACAATTTGCTAACGCATTGTTGGCGATGTTGAACGATATGCAAACAGTATAAAGATATGAAAAGTAAGATATTGATATATTTATCGCAAAATATGATTAACGCCGGCAGAATGGCTACGTTGAACTTGGGCTTGCAGGAAAGTAAAAAAAGTTTGCTGCATGGGGCTTTAGCGTCGCCAATAGAGGTGTATACAAAGAAAGAAGAACTGAAGACAGCCGACAGCAATATAAGCAATGAAATCTATTTGAAAACGGATAATGGAGACATTATTGTTTTTATAGATGCTAAAATTGATGTAAGTAAAGAGATGCTTATAAAAAACACAATGTTGGTTAATCGTAAGGGTTCTGTAAAAGAGTTTGTTTATGAAAAAGATTATAGTGTAAAAATAAGCGGTAGTTTGTTTACAGAAGAGGCGGGAAAGTTCCCTTACGATGAACTAAAACTATTGAATGAGATATTGTCTACTACCGGCAGTTTAAGCGTAGACAGTGCTTATTTGGATGTTTTCGGTATTTCAAAATTGGTTGTAAAGAAAGCCGATTTCAATCAAAGTAGTTGGAAATATTTTAATATCGTTCCTTTTACGATTGATTTTTTAAGCGACGAGGATTA
Source organism: Bacteroidales bacterium (assembly GCA_012519525.1). Lineage (GTDB taxonomy): Bacteria > Bacteroidota > Bacteroidia > Bacteroidales > WCHB1-69 > UBA5266. The sequence goes on from JAAYQB010000082.1 coordinate 1,434, forward strand.
CGATTTTTTAATTAACTAATACGGCTCAGCTATGCGAACGACAAAATCTTCATCACTTTCTACAAAAGCAACGGTAAAATCCTCATTCGATTCTACTATTTCCCATTGTCCGCAATCGCACGAAGAGCGTGTGTTTGTAACAAATCTTACCGTTAAGTCTTCGTCCCCTTGTCCGTCTTCTAAAACACGTACTCTAAAAGTTGGTCTTGAATCTTCGTTGATTATTCTAACTCTTGCGTTCATACTGTATCCTTTGAACATACAGTTTTCGGGCTTTCTATCTGAGTCAATAAATGGCGGTCTTGTGGGTTTGGGTATTTCTTGTGCGTTGATTGTCGCAAAGCAAGCTGTAATAAATAATGTAAATAAAAACTTTTTCATAAGATGTTAAAATTAGCGTGTTCTATTCATATTACGTGCAAAAACAATGCCAAGAAAGGAGGGGATTGCTTGTCTATAGTCTGCTGAAAATCATTTATTAGCAGACACTGAGTTAAGCGATAAGTCGTTGGATTTTCATTTTTTTCATTTTTTTATGTTTTGTATTAAAAATTATTATATTTTTGCAGTGATGTTTGTTTTTACAAGCAGGGGCGTGAAAGGTTCACGCCAGTAGTTAAACCCGGCAGTAATGTCGGGTTTTCCCATTTTAAAGCTCATATATTTTTGTTTTATCATTGCTGAAAAAATAATATCCTTTAAAAACTTTTTTTTCATTTTTTTATGTTTTGTATTAAAAATTATTATATTTTTGCATTGATGTTTGTTTTCATAAGCAGGGACCGACGCCGAAAGGCACGGACCACATGTTAAACCCGGCAATAATGTCGGGTTTTCCCATTTTATAGAAATACCCGGACACTGACTGTGGTAGTTTTTCCAAGTTCCCAAATGAGTATAGGGGGTGAAATACAAGGGGGTAGTAAAAAGTGTTTTTAAATATCACTTTATTGTTTTTTCCCTATCTTACCTATAAGAGAAATTTAATTTATTTTAGAAAAAATACTTTTCTATTATTGCAATTAATTGTATTTTTGTAAAAGTTGAAAAAAAGAAAAATTAATAATAACTTATAAAAAAAAGGATTGGAAATGAGTAAAATAAAAGTTGGTATCAATGGTTTTGGCAGAATAGGTCGTTTGGTTTTTAGAATAGCAATGGAGCGAGAGGATATTGAAGTAGTAGCTATCAATGATTTGCTAACACCCGATTATATGGCATATATGTTAAAATACGATTCGGTGCATGGGCGGTTTAAAGGGACAGTAGAAAGCAATGAAAATCAAATTATTGTTAATGGACGTCCGATACGTATTACTACCGAGAAAGACCCTGCTAATTTAAGATGGGATGAAGTTAATGTGGATTATGTAGTAGAATCAACAGGATTGTTTTTGACGAAGGATAAAGCACAAGCACATATACAGGCAGGAGCAAAGCGAGTTATATTGTCGGCACCTTCAAAAGATGATGTTCCTATGTTTGTTTTAGGTGTTAATCATAAAGACTATAAAGGAGAAACTATTTTCTCGAATGCTTCGTGTACTACCAATTGTTTGGCACCTCTTGTAAAAGTAATCAACGATAACTTCGGTTTGGCGGAGGGATTGATGACAACGGTACATGCAGCGACGGCAAGTCAGAAAATAGTAGATGCACCTTCATCCAGAGATTGGCGAGGCGGACGTTCTGCTTTAATGAATATCATTCCGTCGTCTACGGGTGCGGCAAAAGCAGTAGCGAGAGTCATTCCTTCTTTAAAAGGACGTTTGACCGGAATGTCTTTTCGCGTGCCTACAGCTAATGTTTCGGTGGTAGACCTTACTTGTCGTTTAGAAAGAGCGACGACATACGATACTATTAAAAAAGTAGTAAAAGAAGCATCTGAAAATGAATTAAAAGGTATTTTATCTTATACGGAAGAGGCTTTGGTTTCTTTTGATTTTATTGGCAACCCTCACACTTCTATTTTCGATGCTAATGCCGGGATTATGCTCAATGAAAACTTTGTGAAATTAATTGCATGGTACGATAACGAATGGGGATATTCCTCAAAAATTATAGATATGATTGAGTATACCAATAAAATAAGGTAATGTTTTATACTAAAGACGGCACGGCTTATTGTAGAAATTGCTGTCAACGCAGTGCTGTTTTATTATTAATTATACTATGTTGTTATGGTTTGGGTTTTTCGCAAGCACCAACTACTTATGTAATTACCTTTTCCGATAAAAAAAACTCTTCTTACGATACGGCTTTTCCTGAAGCGTTTTTATCGCTTAGAGCTATCGAAAAAAGACAACGTTTGAATATTCCTATTACGGAAAGAGATTTGCCTATTAATGACACTTATATCAATCTGTTGAAAAATTTTTCGTCTATTGAAATCATTACTCAATCGAAGTGGCTGAATTATGTAGTCGTTACATGCGACAATCAGTTGGTATTGGAAACAATTAAATACCTTCCTTTTGTAAGCCAAGTAAAAAAGACGCATGAGATAGATTATTCGCATTTTGATATACGTTTTTCGAATAGGGAGTATAATTATCCGAAAAATATTTCCACACAACACGATACCAATGGATTAGCTTATTACGGTTTGGCTGCTAAACAAATAGCCGTACATAGCGGACAATATTTACATCAGCAAGGTTATCAAGGAGAAGGAATGCTTATTGTAATGCTTGATAATGGCTATAACAGTTTGGATACTTTGACTTTATTCAATAGTTTCAGAGAAAATAGACGTTTGGTAGGAATTTACGATGCAGCTCAAGGCGAACCTACTGCTTTGTATCGTGCGGGTGATCATGGGACAAAAGTTTTGTCGGTAATGGCACTCAACGAACCTTATCACTTTGTTGGAACCGCTCCTTATGCCGATTATTTTCTCATTCGCACCGAAATGGATACTTACGAGGATATATTGGAAGAATATTTTTGGGTAGCGGGTGCAGAAATGGCGGATAGTATAGGAGCTGATGTTGTTAACTCTTCATTAGGATACACTTATTTCGATAACGAAGAGCAAAATCATAGTTTCGATGATTTAGACGGCAGGCATAGTGTAGCTTCTATAGCGGCAAGTATTTTATCGCAAAATGGCTGTATCGTGTGTGTTGCTGCCGGAAATGAAGGGGAGAAAGAGTGGCATTATATATCTATTCCTTCCGATGCTCCCGATGCCCTATGTGTAGCAGCTATGAGTACGGACAGTACAATAGCCGGGTTTAGTTCAAGAGGTAGTAAAAGTTTTACTTACACCAAGCCTGATGTTACATCTGTCGGTTTTCAAGCTGCCTATTGTACAATGGGAGATACGATTGACAGAGGAAATGGAACTTCGCTTGCTACGCCTGTATGTGCCGGTTTATGTGCTTGTTTATGGCAAGCATTTCCCGATAAATCGAGTTTGGAAATTATGGAAGCTATCCGTCAAAGTGCACATATATATGAGCATAAAGATACGCTTTTTGGAAATGGCATTCCCAACTTTCAAAAAGCCTATAAGATGTTGCTTGAAAGTGGAATAGAAACCATAGACCATCGGTCGTTATTTAAAATATATCCCAATCCGACAAATGATATTTTAAACATTAGCTGTTTATCGGATAATGCGCAGTTTTATCGACTACAAATTTACGACATAAGAGGAAGTATAGTAAAAACCCATAGCTTCCATACATCACAAGCATGGATTGATGTTACCGACTTTAGTCAAGGAATTTATTTTGTAAAATGTATAACTGATGATAATCAGGTTGATATGTTGAAGTTTGTGAAATATTAAACGGTTTTTATTGGTTTACCTATTTCTTCTACAGACTATCGAAAAATCATAAAAAAAAGAGTGTTCGTTGGTGAACACTCTTTTCAACTATTGAAAATTAACAAGTTCTACTTCGAATAAGAGGGGAGTGTAGGGCGGTATTAAGTCGCCGGCACCTCTGTCGCCATAGGCTATGGATGAGGGGATAATAAACAATGCTTTACCTCCTTTTTTCATCATTGCAATGCCTTCGTCCCATCCTTTAATTACTTGTCCTTGTCCTAAGGGAAAGGGAAAAGGTTCGCCGCGTTCAATCGAAGAGTCGAAGACGGTTCCGTCCAATAACATTCCCTTGTAGTGTACATAGCAAGTTTGTCCTTCTGATGGTGATGTTCCTTTTCCTTTTTTTGTTTCTATATAATAGAGTCCCGAAACAGTAGGAGTAACAGTAATATTGTTTTCGGTAACATATTGATTGATTAATTCTTTTTCTTTATCAATCATTAGTTGTTGGCTTTTTAATTTGTATTCAACAACTGTTTCGATTTTGGTTATTTTAATGGTAAACCATAACATTGTTTTTTCGTCAACAAAAGGCGGTACAATGCCGTAGTTATAAGCGTTAAAATATTTTTTTGCATTAATAATAAAAGAAGCGGAATCTCCTTCGTGCATCATTGATAAAGCTTCAAAAATATCTCCTTGAAATTTTGAAGGTTGCATCATTGTGGTAAGTTGCTTCATCGGCTGTATAATAGAGTCGTTTTTTGTACGAATTTCTAATTTGATACTCACCACATCATCGTTTTTTGGGATATAGCCCGAAAGATTTTGAGAGTAAAACTTGTAATACAAGCCTGATTCTGTTTTTTTATATCCTTTGTATTCGTTACAGGCAGTGAATACAAGTGATAATGCTGTTAATAAGATAAGTCGATTAATAATTTTCATTTTTTCTAATTATTTAACATTAAGTACTTCAATATCAAAAATAAGAGTAGCATAAGGCGGAATAGGACTTTGCGGATTTCCTATACCATACGCTAAATTGGAAGGGATAATTAAAGTGGCTTTTCCTTTTTCTCTCATTTTGAGTAGTCCTTCTGTGAAGCCTTTAATCATTCTTCCTTCTTCTAATACAAACTCCAAAGGTTCTCTTCCTTCCTCAAGTGAAGAGTCGAATACGGTGCCGTTGAGGAGTTTTCCCGTATAATTAATAGTGATGGTTTTTCCTATATCTATTTTGCTTCCGGTTCCTTTTAGTGTTTCTATATAGTACAATCCACTTTCTGTTGGTTTTTGTTTTATATTGTTGCGTTGAATATAAGCGTTGATAGAGTCTTGCTCTGAATTTTTAGCTATTTCTAAAAGAGCTTCTTGTTCTTGTCGTTCTTTATCTAATTCAGCAGCAGTTACAATGCCTTGCACTTTGATATAGTAGAATACAATTTCACTATTGCCTGCTTTATAAAAGGGAGGCATTTGTGCTCCCATTTTCGCAATAGAATCGGCTGAAATGGCAAAGGTAGCAGCATCGCCGACGTGCATCATACGCAAGCCTTCGTAGAGGTCGCCTTCAAAATCGGATTCTTTTACCATAAACAAACGTGTAGGTTCGCCTAAATTATCAAATAGTACAGAGTCGTTGAATGTGATTTTCATTTCTGCAATTAATACATCGCCTATTTGTGCTTGTTGTGCTTTTGGGTTTTCAGTCTCAAATTTATATTTTAAACCGGACTTAGTTTCTTTATAATCTTTTAATTTTTTGTCTCCGCATGCTGTCGTTAAGATTATTAGACATACGATGGTGCTTAAAATGGATGTTACTTTTTTCATTTTTATGTGAATTTATGATTTTATTTTTTTATTATTTATTGATTATTAAGTATTTCAATTTTATATATTAAGGTGGCATAAGGCGGTATTTTGTTGTTGTCGCCTAAAATGCCATAAGCTAAATGAGAGGGTATAACGGCTTTTGCTTTGCTGCCTACACTCATTTTTTTTAATAATTCATGCAGTCCGACAGGTTCATCCGATTGTTCGATGATGATTGTTTTAATACCGTCGCGGTCCGAATTGTAGATTTCTTTTCCGTCAATCAGCGAAATACTATAGGCTATTGCTACTTTATCGCCTTTGCTTAACAGTTTTCCTTGTTTATCTTCATCAATGCTGTAAAACATTCCTGTTCCCGTTGATTGCATTTTCCAATTATAGCGTTGAATAAGAAGCTCAATATCTTTAGCTTCATCTCTAACAATTAGTTTGTTAGCGTTTAATATGCTTTCGTCTAAATTTTCTATTTTTATTTTTTTATTCTGCTCATCTTTTTTATGACGACAAGCCACTGTCATATTCAGCAGAAAGCTCAACATTAAAAGGAGTAAATAATACTTGCTTTTCATTTTATTTGCGTATTTTACATTCTTTTAATGTGGATATAAAGTATTCCAATGTTTCGTCCATTGACATAAATGAGTCGGCACCGGCGGCGTTTTTATGTCCGCCACCGTTAAAATACTTTCGAGCGTATTCATTGACATCAAAATTATTCTTTGATCTAAACGATACTCTTATTCTGTCTTTTCTTTCAACAAAAAAGGCAGTGAAATCAATGTTTTTTATAGTTAAGCCGAAATTAACAAAGCCTTCCGTATCACCTTGTTTATAAGAAAAACGCATTAAATCTTCTTGGGTAAGATAAATATAAGAGGTAGCGTAGTCGTACAGTACGTGGAAACGATTCAGTAGGCAGTGTCCTAATAAACGCATGCGACTTTCGGAATAATTGTTGTATATTTTCTGTTGAATTTGTTCGGCATTAATGCCTGTTTTAACTAATTTTCCTATAATTGTATAGGTAGAATAATTATTGCATGAGTTGCGTAACGAATTAGTGTCGGTAATAATTCCCACATAGAGATGCTCGGCAATAGTTTTGGTTAGGCAAGCCGTCGTGTCTAATTTTTTGAAAAGAAAATTATAAATCAGTTCCGAAGTTGATGAAACAGCGGTAACGGAATAGTAGATATCAAATATGTTAGCAGGTGCTACATGATGGTCTATTAATATTTTTATCCCTGAAGCATCGATTAAAGCATTTTCCAATAGTCCGATACGATTAGCAGCATTGAAATCGACACAGAAAATTAAATCAGCTGTTTTTATTTTTTTTGTAGCTGAATCACTATCTTCTGTGGCGATGATAATTTTATCAGCCCCTTTCATCCATTGTAGAAAATCGGGAAAAGAATTAGGAGAAACAATAGCTACTTTATGTTTTTTAGATGTAAAATATTCCGATAAAGCTAAAGCAGCACCAATAGCATCGCCATCAGGATTATAGTGAATAAGAATAGCTATTTGCTTTCGCTCTTTCAGTGTTTCTTTTAAAAATAAAATATCTTTTTTCTTCAATTCTTTTTTATCTTTATTATTTTTCCACTCTTATTCTTGCATCCACTGCGACGATTGCTTTAGATGTAGCTAACAAAGGATTTAAATCCATTTCTGCAATTTCGGGAGCTGCCATTACGAGAGCCGAAATGCGAGCTACCAATTCGGCAAATTTGTCAATATTTACAGGTTCATTTCCGCGTATGCCTTCTAATATTTTATATCCTTTAAGTTTATAAATAAGCGACTTAGCTTCTTCTTTGTTGACGGGTGCTAAAGTAGTGTGTACATCTTTCATGACTTCGACAAAAACACCGCCTAAGCCGAATAGAATTTGATGTCCAAAATTTTCTTCTTTAGCAGCACCTATAAAAACTTCGGTACCAAACAACATAGGACATATTTCAACGGCATAGGTATCTTTTATTTTTATTAAGCGGTTAAATTCATTAATGACAGTTTCTTCGTCTGTTATATTTAATACAACACCGCCTACATCTGACTTATGCAAAGGTCCAACGACTTTCATTACAAGTGGATATCCCATCTCGCGTGCGTATTTGACGGCGTCTTCAAGTGTTGTTACTTCTATTTCTTTTTTGCGTTCGATACCTGCTGCATCTAATAGGATGCCAATATCTCTTAATGATAGATAACCGTTTTCGCAATTGTCGATTACGCCTCTAATTGCTTTCGTATCCACACTTGGTAAAGTTGGATTAAGAGGTTGAGGTTTAGGTGTGTTGATGATTTTAGCCAAAGCCTTTCCAAAGACAGATTCTTCGGGAAAATTAATGCGATTTTTGTTGTGTATAAAATCATGTATTTCTTCTTTTACATTAATAATGGAAGGAAGAATAGGGAAAATAGGCTTTTTACAAGTTTTCATTTTTTCGTTAAGTAAGGCATATACATCCCAGTTGGGGAATAAGCCGGGAGAGCCAAAAATGACGGCTATAGCATCAATGTTATCGAAATCATTTTCGCAAGCATCTATAATATATCCTAATTGTTCAGCTGTTCCTGTAGCTAAGAAATCGATAGGGTTGCTAACAGATGAGCCTGCAAATAACTTGCTTAACAATTCATCGGCTGCTTTTCCTTCAATAGGAGGAACTTCTAATCCGTTATTTGATAATACGTCGGTTAGCATAACAGCAGGTCCTCCTGCATGGGTAATGATGGCAATGTTTTTACCCTTTACTTCAGGGTGCATAAAAATAGAGCAAACCGTTGTCAATTCTTCGCGACTATGGCAGCGTACGATTCCTGCTTTACGAAACAAAGCTTCAACGGCAGCATCTGAGGTAGCCATAGCCCCTGTATGAGAAGAGGCTGCACGGCTTCCGGCGCTGGAATTTCCGGATTTGATGGCTGCTATTTTGCATCCTTTATTGATTAAAGAGGTCGCATGTTTGAGCATTTTTTTAGGTTGGGTTATTTTCTCCATATACATCATAATCACACGCGAACTGGTTTTGGGATTAAAATTAGTATCTAAATGTTCCAACACTTCTTCAATCCCTGTTTGTGCAGAGTTGCCTACAGCCCATACACTATTGAAAGATAAACCATTGGTTAATCCTTGTTCTTTGATAAATACGGCAGTAGCTCCCGAGCCGGTAATAAAATCAACACCTTGTGTACTTACCGGAGGGATAGGGGAATCGAAAGCACCGCAATAATTGATGTTCCAAAAACCTGTACAATTGGGTCCGATTAGCGTACCGCCAACACGATTAATGGTATCAACTATTTGTTTTTCTAAGGCGGCACCTTCTTCGTTTTCTTCGCTAAAGCCGGCAGATAAAATAATAAATCCTCTTGTATCCTTATTGTCAGCCAGTATTTTAACTGTTGCAGGACAATATTTAGCTGCGATTGCTAATATGGCACAATCAACAGGCGGAAGGTCTTCGGCATTAGAGTAGCAAGTAATTCCTTGTATTTCTGTTGCTTTTGGATTCACTGCATATACTTTACCTTTAAAATTACCATCTAATAAATTTTTCAAGATTTTACCTCCCGGTTTTTGGAGGTCGTTGGATGCTCCTACAACAACTATACTTTGTGGATTTAATAATTTTTGGTGTATCATTTTATTGATTTTTCAAATTTAATAATGTTCGATTTTATATTTTTAATGTTAGAAATCTTCTTGTTCTTGTGCAGCTTTTCTCACTGCTTCTATGTATTCATCGTAAGTGATAACAGTAAAATTAGCAGGCATTAAAAACTCTACCGGTTTTATTTTTTTCTTTTTAACTTCTACTGCTTCGTTGATAATTTTAATATCTCCAATCATTTGTTCTTGATATAATGGATATCCTTTTAAACCGGGGACGTCAAAATTAATTCTTTCGTCTTGTCCAATTTCTTCTGTGGTGAAACAAATTATTTTAGTTTCCGAATCATCCTCAATATTTTCAATGCTTACGTCATAGCGTTTACAAACATAACCACAGATTGTTTTTGTTTCGTCAGAGGGTGTGATAGTATATTTTCGATACTCTCTTTCTTCTTCGAAATCTTCTTTTGATTTTTTTATAATTAATTGTTGCATAGGATGATCGATAATGGTTAGTTCTTGTGAAGAATCTCCTAAAGATACAACGTGTTGCACATATCCTTGTCCATTAATAGTGAGCTTGGTGTTGTTCCCTGCCACGAGATAAGTTAATGACGTAGGTGCGTTAGCTAATTTTTGCGGGTCAATGTCGCCTTCATACTTAATGCTGAATGTTACTGTTCCGGCAAATTCTTTTTTCTTTTGTGCCATCGAATTAATAGATGTAAAACAAAAGATTACCATTAATACTGTTACTGTTATTCGTTTCATTTTTCTGTTATTTTATTTCATAAAAAATGTTAATTATATAGATTGCAAAAATAAACAATATTTCTTTTATTAATTCATATAGATTGTTTTTTTATTAACTAAATGAAAAATAAGTTTTAAAATATTTTCCGTGAAAAGCAAATGAATAATTTCACTATACTTTATTTAATTTTTCTAAACATACGGTTCCAGCGTATTTTGCCGTCTCCAAAACTTTTAAATTTATCAAGCGAAAGCCACACAAAAGCTGTTTTTCCAACGATATGATCTTCGGGAACAAATCCCCAATATCGCGAGTCGGCAGAATTGTGTCGATTGTCGCCCATCATCCAGTAATAGTTCATTTTAAAAGTATAAGAGCTAGCTTCTTTTCCATTTATGTAGATTTTTCCGTTTCTTTGTTCAAGTTCATTATTTTCGTAAATGCAAATAATGCGTTTATAAAGTTGTAAAGTAGAATCGTTTAAAGTAACAGTACTTCCTGCTTTTGGGATTAGTATCGGACCGAAATTGTCTTTGTTCCAACAATAGCGTGGGTCGTGAGGCATAATGTCGCTATCGCAGCTACCGATAGTATCAATAAGTGGTTCTATATATGTAATGTTACGAAATCCTTCTATTTGTTGTAGTTGGCTTTTATACAAACAGGCATAATCAACGCCAATGCCTTCTTGGAAATCTTCTTCGTTGATATTGAGTTTTTGTCGTATAGTATTGTTTAAGCCAACGCCATTGTTGTAAACACGATAAGAGTGTTGTAGTTTTTCGGGGATGTAGGCTATTTTATCGTTAATGTATAAAACGGTGTTTTTAATTTCTAATTTATCACCGGCTATACCAACACAGCGTTTGATGTAGTTTTCTCGTTTATCAATAGGTCTTGCTATTACATTATATTCTTTCCATACCACATCTCTTCCTTTTCCTAAATAATATTCGGCGCCGTATTTTAGAATTAATTCATGGTATTGATGTAATCCGTCGTCAGACATATAATATCTTCCGGCGTATTCGTTGGGTTGTTGAAATACTTTTTCCATCGTACGCACTACGGCATAATAGCTTTCGCTTTGTCGCTCTAAAATTACGGTATCGCCGTCGGGATAGTTGAAAACAACGGCATCGTTACGTTTAATTTGTGTCCGTCCCGGAAAACGATAGTAAGGAAGTTTTATCCATTCAAGATAGGAAGGTGTGTATTTTGTTAGCGGTAATGTATGATGTACAAAAGGAAAAGCCACAATTGTTTGTGGTATTTTAGGTCCGTAAGCTGCTTTTGAAACAACAAGGAAATCTCCTACCATTAAAGTCCCTTCCATTGATGAGGTGGGGATTTTATACAGTTCAAACATAAATGCTCTGATAATGTAGGCTGCTACTACAGCATAGATAATGGCATCTGTCCATTCGCGTGCTTTTGTTTTTTCTATTGTTTGTTCTTTTTTGTTTTTTAAGTATTCTGTTTTTACAACTCCCATGCGTACGGAAGGAAGAGCTTTGCGTTGCATGTATTTTTCTTTCGCTGAGAAACCTAAAAAAGGAATGTATAGCCAAGAAAAGAAAGTGCCGAGTATCAGAATAGGGTAGGTCGTTTTCCCAAAAGTACGTATGGTTTTCCATGTCATCAGCATAAGCATAAATATACTTAAATAGGGTATTGCTAAAAAGATAAACCACCACATAGGGCGTTCTAACACTTTTAACCATATATATAGGTTATAGAAAGGAATAAGTGCGTGCCAGCCTTTAAAGCCCGCTTTTTTAAATACACCTATTAAGCCAATAAATGTTCCTATAAAACAAATTGCTGTGTATATGATGAGAGTAGTTGATGATATATTCATTGTTAGTTGGGGATTAAAAACCAAGCATATCTTTCATTTTAAAAATACCGCTTTTTTTCGCTTTTTTCTTTTTCAGCCATTCGGCAGCCATAATGGCACCTATGGCAAACGATTTTCTATCAAAAGCCGTATGTTTAACTTCAATTTCATCCATTGCAGAAGTATAGGTTACGGTATGTGTTCCAATACGGTCTCCGATACGTTGGGATTTAATGTATAATTCTGATTTCACATCATTTTCTTCGTTTACCCAAGTGTCTTTTTGCTCTAAAAATGTAATGATATCATTGGCAAGGAGGATAGCTGTTCCGCTTGGTTTGTCTTTTTTATTAGCGTGATGAATTTCTTCAATGCTTACGTCGTATTCTTCGCGTCCGTTCATTAGTTGTGCTAACATACGATTGACTTCAAAGAAAAGATTGACACCAAGACTGAAATTGGAAGTGTAAAACATGGTTTGTTTCAGTTCGAAACATTTGTCTTTCACTTCTTCTAATCGATGGTACCAGCCTGTAGTTCCTATTACAACAGGGATATTATGCTCGAAACAACGGTAAATGTTATTGATGACAACTTCGGGAGTAGAGAAATCAATAGCAATGTCGGCTTTTAAAAATTCATTGTAAGATTTTTTCCAATCCTCTTCGTTGTCAATAAATGCAACAACATTATGTCCTCGTTCTATGGCAACTATTTCAATTTGTTTGCCCATTTTTCCATAACCAAATATAGCTATATTCATAATTATTTAAAGTTTAATTGTAATGTCAATCCTATGTAGGTACGTATGTGTGAAAACGTATAAAAAGAAGTATTATTATGAAAAGGTATAAATTGTAGGCTGAGATCGTCGGATACATTAAATCCTGTTAAATGTGCATCAACAGCAGCATCTACAATGTTAAGAATATAAAAAATACTAAGAGCAATAATGGATATTTCCATTCTTCTACGATTGAGGTTTTCGTATGAGTACACGTTTTCAGTATTAAGGTCTGCTAATTTAGGGTTGGGTGTGCTAGTTATGTTATTGCTGATTAAATCTGTAGGCGGATTTGATCGTAAACGGTATTCTGTTCGATACGTAATGTATTCTTTATGAAAATAATAGATGCAAAAACTACTCGCACCTAAGCCTGCATACACTATAGGAACTTTCCAGTATTTTCGATTATATATCTGTCCTAATCCGGGAACTGCTGCCGATAACCATGCTGCTGTTTTTGGATTAGGTTTCCACTCTTTGTTTTTTCGCTGTTTTTTTTCGGTAGAAGATAAAGACAGACTGTCATTGGTTTTTTTTTGTTTATCCAAGGTAGTATCCAATGTTATGGCAGGGGGGACTGCCTTGTTTGTAGCAATGCTGTCGTGTTGAGCCTGTAGCTGTACGGAAAAAACCAATGCGAAAAATAAGCCAATTATCTTTTTCATGTAATTCGGATTATTTTTTTATCAACGACAGTATTCTGTTGAGTTCGTCTTCTGATTTGAATTGTATGATTAAGTTGCCTTTTCCTTTTAAATTGTATTTGATATCTACTTTGGTTTTAAGGTTTTCTGTTAACGATTGTTTCACTACTTGCAAATGTTTAGGCAAAGTAACACGGATGGTTTTAACCGTTTTATTTTGTTGTATTTTGCGTAGCATATCTTCTGTTTGTCGAACTGAAAGTTTTTGATTAATTATTTTGTTTACTAAACTTTCTTGTGTGTCAACATCTTCTATAGCGACCAATGCTCGTGCATGTCCAAAAGTTATTTGATTGGAAATTAGGGCTTTTTGAGCATAAGTGCCTAATTTCAATAAACGTAAATAATTGGTTACAACCGATCGGCTTTTGGCTACTTTTTCAGCTAAGTTTTCTTGAGTAATATTGCATTCATTTAATAAGCGCTGTAAAGAAAGTGCTATTTCGATAGGATTTAAATCTTCTCTTTGAATATTTTCAATCAAAGCCATTTCGATAGCTTGTAAATCAGTAGCTGTTCGTATGTAAGCAGGAATATTAGTTAATCCTGCCATTTGAGAGGCTTTGACACGGCGTTCGCCCGAAATTAATTGATAAGTGTTATCATCGATTTTTCTAACAGTAATAGGTTGAATGATGCCGTGTTGCTTAATCGATTCCATGAGTTCATTCAGTGCTATTTCCTCGAAATTATTTCTTGGCTGATAGGGATTGGTTTGTATGCTGTTCAAATCAATAAAACTAAATTCTGCAGATTTATACCTGCTGGGAGAATCGAGCCCAACTATTGATTCATCAGGAGAAATATTTCCTAATAATGCACTTAATCCTCTTCCTAATCCTTTTTGTGATGGTTTATTTCCAGACATGTATTGTTTATTTCATATTGTTTTTAACTAAAATTTCGCGTGCTAAATTCAAATAATTCAATGCCCCTTTTGATGAAGCATCGTACATTAATACCGGTTTTTGATGACTCGGCGCTTCGCCTAATCTGACATTACGATAAATAACGGTATTGAATACTAAATTCTTGAAATGAGTGCGTACATCTTCTAATACTTGATTGCTTAGTCGTAAGCGATTGTCGTACATTGTCAGCAAAATACCTTCAATATTGAGGTTGCTGTTGAGGTTAGTTTGCACAATTTTAATGGTGTTTAGTAATTTTCCCAATCCTTCTAAAGCAAAGTATTCGCATTGTACGGGAATTAATACCGTGTCGGAAGCAGTTAATGCATTGACAGTGATTAAGCCTAACGATGGTGCGCAATCTATTAAGATAAATTTATAGTCGTCTTTGATTGGGTCTATCATTTGTCGCATTAATTTTTCTCTTTCTGCTATATTAATCATTTCTAATTCGGCACCGACCAAATCAATATTTGCAGGAAGTAATGATAAATTGGGTACGTCTGTTGTTTTTATTGCTGTATGAATGTCGTTTTCGCCTAACATTACTTCGTATATACTATCGGATATAGTGCGAGGGTCTATACCTAAGCCTGAACTGGTATTAGCTTGAGGGTCTGCATCTATAATCAAGGTTTTATGTTCTAATATTGCTAAGCTGGCAGCTAAATTTATAGCTGTTGTAGTCTTTCCTACGCCACCTTTTTGATTTGCAATAGCAATTACTTTTCCCATTTCTTATTGTTTTTTTAATAATTTGCAAAGATAATAATTTTTTGCGTTAAAATCTTATGAGTGCATACTTAATTTTCAATATTTTTTCACTATTATGTTTGTGAAAAATAAAAAATCATTTGCTTTAATCTTATGTTGTTGATATTCATTGTTTGTTTTTTGCATTTTGCAGTTTTGAAAAGCAAGCTGCTGTAAAAAATTAGAAATTAGAATTAAATGTCATGTGTCGCGTCCTGAAAAAAGTTGACACATGGGCTACGCTTCGAGAAAGTTGTGTCTCATTTTATATTTTTCTGCTCATCTGAAAATTATTGTAAAATTAAAAAAAGTGAAATAAAAACATTGAGAAATAAATTCTATGATTAAAAATACTATTTTTGCAAAATGAAATTATAAGTTATAAAAATAATTAACTAGACTATTTTTGTTTAAATAAATTGATTAAAAATGAAAAATTACAAAAATTTATATGTTGTTATTATTGTTTTAATATTAGGATTAATTA
>JAAYQB010000083.1 GCA_012519525.1 Bacteroidales bacterium
AGCCTTCTGCTTCAGTTCTAAGAGTTCCACTTGTTGTGGTAACTCCATCATAAGTACCGACAAAAACAGTAGCTTTATTGCATGAACTCATCTGCAAAACAATGATTATCAATAAAGACATCATTAAACATACATTTTTTCTTTTCATTTTATTGTAATAATTTTAAAGATTAATAAACGATTTTAAATTAAGTGCAAAAATAAACTTTTTTTATAAATTAAAACACTATTGTTTGATAAAAAATAAATACATTTTCAAAGTGAAAATTTTAATGAAAAACAATTAACGAATGCTGTATTTTTTGTTTCATAATATAAACAAAATATTTTAAAGACTTAACCGTTTTATAGAGAAAATAACAACAACAATGAAAACTAAAATCATTCGAATAATTTTACCGACAACACTCGGAATAGTAACAGTGCTGGGACTGTTAGTAATATTTAATCTTCTCGTACACAATGGAGATGCTTTTAATTCTTTCGATAATAATTTTTTTAAACTATTTGTACCGATAGCAACAATTATCGCATTGATAATTCAGTTCGCCTTGACACTTCCCTTTTGGAAAAAATTTAAATCTCGGAAAAAAATTATGGGATTGACACTTTTTCAATTTACCGCACTACTATGTATACTATCAGGTTTAATTTTTGGATTGGTATTTTGGGAAAGAGACTTAGGATATAATGAATTGATTTTTATTTCTCTAACAGGTATTATAGCTTTTTCCGTATATTGGACTGTCAATTTGCTGATATTACAACAAATTGACAAACTACAATAGTGATAATAAAAGCAATACACTAAAAAACAGCGATATATTTTATCGCTGAGTTATTACAACAATCAACAACTGTCCGCCAATCCATCTAAAAACCTCTCTTTATTAATGATTATTTTTTAAAATCAAATTTTATAAGGGTGTACATTTAAAATAAAATACTAAATTTGCAAAAATATTAATGTTAAAAGTTATTAGCATGAAACGGCTGAAATTATTAGTAACATTTATCGTTTTGACAAGTTTATTTGCTTGTGAATCGCGTATAACTTTTAGCGAACCACAACCGACCGATACGGATAACTTATCTAAATTTCCAAAACGTTTACAAGGACAGTATGTGAGCCTTGCCGATAATTCCATACTTACAATTAGCGAAAAACTAATCCAAAGAATTTACGACTTTGACTATAAGTTTCATCCAAACGAACTTGACAACACCTTTCAATTTTCGGGCGACACACTTATTGACCTCGTAACCAATGAAAAGACAATTGTAAAGCGTGACGGAGATAGTTTACTATACCACGTTTATTACGTTGATACATTGTTTCAAATGGACTACGACAATGTTGTTAGAAAATTCAAAGGATATTATTTCCTAAACACTCGTTACAGCAAGACAAGTTGGTATGTCCAAAAAGTTCAATTGCTAAAAGGACAACTTGTAATAAGCAGTATCTCAACTAAAGAAGAGATTGAAAATCTAAAGGAAGTTACAGAAACAACCGACACTATTCCACCCTATCAATTTACACCGAAAAAAAAACAATTTAAAAAATTTGTAAAAAACGACGGATTCAGCAACAATGAAATATTTGTTAAACAGAATAAAAGCTCTCTGTAATAGCCGTTTGTCGTTAGAAAGGGTAAAACATTAAATAAAACAACAACAATGTCAATAGCAAGATTTATCAATCGCAAAAGCATAGCAAACATAACGCCCTTGCTAATACTGCTTGTGCTGTCTTGTTTTGCCGTTTTCAATAATTTGGGTAAGTCTCAAATTAAAATGTGGGATGAAGCAACTTATGCCAATAACTCACTTGATATGTTACTTAGCAGCAATAACATACTCGTAGTTGAACACCTTGGAAAACCCGATTTATACAATACCAAACCGCCTTTTGTGATATGGATGCAAGCATTAAGCATGAAAGTATTTGGGATCAATGAATTTGCGATTCGATTTCCATCGGCTTTATTTGGTTTGCTATGCGTTCTATCGGTTTATTTTTTCTGTGTCCGTATCTTAAAAAGCAAGCTTATCGGCTTTATTTCCGCAATGATTTTAGTAACGACAAAAGGATATGTCGGTTACCACGTTGTAAGAACCGGAGATTTGGATGCTGTTTTAGTGTTTTGGCTAACATTAGGACTTTTTACATTGATTGATTTAGTAATAACAAAACCGAAAAATTCATTCTATCATTTTTTAATACTTAGCATAAGTTGTATTGGCGGTTTTATGACAAAAGGAATAGCAGGCTTCTTCTTTGTACCCTTTATGCTCATAATTATGTTTTTGTATAATAACCATCAATTATTTAAACAAAAATCGCTATACATTGCCGCTTTCGTTACCCTTCTTTTTTGTTCCGCTTATTATTTTATTCGTGAACTCTTAGCACCGGGCTATATCCAAGTTGTTGTAGAATCAGAGATTCTTAGATATACCCATGAGGTAATGAGTCATCATGTACATCCTTTTAACTTTTATTTCCAAAACTTAAAAAGTCAATTTCATCCGTTCTTTTATATTTTACCCATCGTCTTGCTAAATCCATTTATCCTCAAAGACAATAAGTTAAAGACTTCAATTTACTTAACAATAGTAGCCGTCGGTTATTTTTTATTGATATCCTATCCTACCATCAAACTTGAATGGTATATCGCACCCTTGTTTCCTTTATTATCTATTTTGATTGGCTTATCTTTTGTTGAAATCGGAATTTTCATTTTCAAAAAACTGAATATTAGGTGGAATCCGTTCCTGATAAAATCTTTACTGTTAGGAATAGCCTTAATTTTCTTATTTAAACCTTATAAAACTATAATTGACAGCATAAAACATTCTACAAACTACATCTTCTCAATGGAATTGGATGGAGCATACTTAAAATATTTAAAAGAAAATCGTCCGGATATTAAAACATTAACTGTCTTTAAACAAGAAAATCATGAGGAAGATTACGACCAAGTTCTATTTTATAAACGAGCCTATGAACTGCAATACAACTATCACATAAGGATAACCCAAGAGATGGATTTTAAAAAAGATGAAATAGTAATGGTTTGCAAAGAAGCTGATAAAGAACGCATACAAAAAGATTATATCGTCGAAGAAATAAATAACTGGCGAGATGGAACATTGTTTTTAATAAAAGATAAGGCTTTATAAACACTCTAAAAAACAGTTTTCAATAATTTTGTTAAAAACTATCAAAGAAATTACTATTAATTCGCATAAAAGTTGTATTTTTGCTAAAAAATCTAA
>JAAYQB010000084.1 GCA_012519525.1 Bacteroidales bacterium
AGATTTTATTGCTATTTTTTAATCTACTCACATATTTATCCATTTCTTTATAAAAAGAATCGTCAAATATGCTGTCAAAATAATTGATAAAATCGTTTTTATTAATTATTTTTCCTCTTTCTTTTGTTACAAAACACTCTACAGAAAGTGGAAATTCGATTTTGTCTTCAATATTCTTTAAGTCTTTTGATTGTAAGGCATCAATAAATAAAATACAGAAATCTATTATTTCATTTTTTCTTTGGTCATATATAGAGTCATTGATAATGTTTATTTCCTCTTTTATTGTTTCCCTTGATTCTGAAGTAGAATGCAATCTTATGGTATCACTTAAACTGTTCTTATCTAAATCGCCACTTGTGTTTTTGCAAGAATACAAAAAAAAGAACAAAATCATATAGCAAATAAATTTTTTCATTGTGTTTTTCTTATTTTTTATGTGATTTTTATTTTGCAAAGGTATACTTTTTTTTGTTACAATAGAAAACAAAAAATAAATATTACCCCCTTCTTTCCTAAATGAGGAAGAGTGTTGGTAAGGGAGTTACAAAAAATAACCATTTTTTTGTAAACCGATATAATTTATTTGTACCTTTGCAAAACGAAATAATTAAAAAAACGTACTTAGCCTACAACGAAATAAACTCGCAATAAGCTGTAGCTCAAAGTCTCCCCATTTATTCGTAAAGCTGTTTGAATTTTATATTAAAGTACTCATGCTTTACGCTTCGCTCCAAGTGGGGAGATTTATAGGGGTAATAGGGTACGTTGAGGCTTTCGAAGCGTCAGTTCGTAATTCGTAATTGTTTATTCTAAATTTTTAACCGCAAAGAACGCAAAGAAACTCTGCGAACTTAGTAATGCCCCACCTTATTCTTTTTAATTTTCTTAAATTTATTGTAAAAAAGAGAAAGAAACAAATAAAAGTATACTTTTGCAAAAAAAATAAAAATATTAATAAAAAAAAAACTGTCCTAATAGAGGGGGACACTTAAGAAGAAGACAGAAATAAAATTAATGATAGAATAGATTTTTTTAAATTTATGTATAATCTAAGAGTTGATTATGAAAAAAGAAATGGTTTAAATCCTGATGGATCAATAAAAAATTAAAGATAATGAAAATACAATTTTTGTTTATATTAATAATCACATTTTTGGTTTCGTTAAATAAAAATATAGTTTATTCTCAAATATCGCCTATAAATGATTCAATTTATACTCAAGTTGATTTAGATTTTGATTTAAATTTGAATTTTCAAATAATTAATAAAAAAAAATCAGTTATAGGTTTTCATAGATGTTATAGTTTTTCAGATGAAAATTATAGACCTTTAAGCATTGAATTTAAATTTTCTATTGTTGATAAAAATGATTCTCTAATTAAAAATTTGAATCCAAAATTTATTGACTTGCCAATTTCTCAAAAGCAATGCTTATATATTATTCCTACAGATTCTTCATGTCAAATAACTTTTAATTTAAGATATGTAATAAGCGGATTAAACACTTTTGATATAAAAAATGAAAAATTAAAAGTAAACATTAAATATCATGTTTATATTATAGATGATGGATTAAAAGAGTATTTTGAAAGTTTTTATATTGATAAATATCGGTAATGGATTTTCAGAATAAAAAATAAAAACCTAACAAATAAAAGTATACTTTTGCAACATAAAAAAAATAAAAATACTAAAAAACTGTCCTAATAGAGGGGGACACTTTAGCCAATCATGGTAATATTCAAAAAAAGGCAGAGGGAATTATACAATCTACGATAAATGAGCGAATGAATTAATATTAAATA
>JAAYQB010000085.1 GCA_012519525.1 Bacteroidales bacterium
TAAATATTAGCCCAAATTTTTAATATTTTATAAAATGTCGGTATTTTATCTTTTTCTTTCATGTATGTTTTTTAAATAAAAAAGGTTTGTAACTTACAAACCTTTTTGTTTGCAGTCAGTAGGGGAATCGAACCCCTGTTGCAAGGATGAAAACCTTGTGTCCTAACCCCTAGACGAACTGACCAAAGTGATTGAAAAAACACGCTGCAAAAGTAAAAAAAAAAACAATATGTTTGCTGTTTTTATGAAAATATTTTTTAAGAACCTGTATCTGCTTGAAAACGAAACCCTAAACGCTTAGCAGTACGTATGGGCATACGTTGATTGTTGATTTCTACCATCTCAAAAACCTTCATTTCCTTTACTTCGTCGTAGGGAGGAACCAATAAATCGAAATTAATAGTATAGCGCATTGCCGATTCTAAAATGGTTTTTATGGCATCTTCATTAATAATATTTGTTTCAAAATTATTGTATATTTGTCCTATTTCACGCTTGCCATCGATGTAATAATGATTTTCTGTATTAATAAATAATCGTCCTATTAAATATCCCAAGTCATTGTAACGATTGTATAATAGCGAATCGGTTAAAAAATTATAAATACTAATCTGTCCGCAATAAATTCGGTTTTTATCCTCTTTAATATAAGAAGTTCGCATTACTTCATGATCTCTATTGAAAGCAAAAACATTGCTATGCAGTAGGAAAAGTAAAATATCACTGCCAAACTGAAGATAAAAACTTTGAGGTTGCTTGTTGGCGTAAATTACTTCCACTTCCGAATCGGGATAATAGTCTTTATAAGCATGGACAAAACTTTCGGCATATTGCTTGAAAATTTGAAAAGCAATATCCGTATTTTTATAAACACCTATTTTCATCAAACTTTTAGAATGTAGTTGATTACAGACTTCTTTTCTTGTTTCTATTGTCATAATGAAAAGTTATTTTATTAAATTGTACTAATTAATAGCTATAAAAAAGATTATTTATTTTGCAAAAATACATTTTTTTTAATTACAAATCGAATAGTCAAGAAAAAAGATAGGCTACTATCGTTATATGATTGTTTTACTTCTTTTATTTTAAAAAAGATGATTTTAAGTCAATAAAATTTTGTATTTTTGCTACTTGGAATACATTTTGAAAATATAAAAAAATAAAATATAAATATAATGGAAATCAATAGTTTTTTATCAAGACATGTTGGTCCTAGACCAGAAGAAGTGCAAAAAATGTTAAAAACAATCGGTGTATCTTCCCTTGATTCATTGATTGAGCAAACCATTCCTTCAGAAATTCTTTTGAAGAAACCTTTATCGGTAGGTAAAGCAATGAGTGAATATGATTACTTGAATCATATAAGAGAGTTAGCAAGAAAAAATAAATCATATAAAACCTATATAGGTATGGGTTATTACAATACAATAATGCCCTCTGTTATTCAACGTAATATATTAGAAAATCCGGGTTGGTATACAGCCTATACGCCTTATCAAGCCGAAATTTCTCAAGGACGTTTGGAGGCATTGTTGAATTTTCAAACGCTCATAGCCGAAATGACAAAAATGCCGCTTGCCAATGCTTCTTTGTTAGATGAAGCAACGGCAGCAGCCGAAGCAATGATTATGTTTTTTAATGGAAGAAGTCGTGAAATGCAGAAAAATTCTGCTAATCAATTTCTTGTTTCGGAAGATATATTTCCTCAAACATTAGAAGTTATAAAAACAAGAGCCGAAGTACTCAACATTGAAGTTGTCGTGGGCAATCACGAGAAATTTGAATTTACACCTATGGTTTTTGGAGCTATGATTCAATATCCTAACCAATGGGGAGAAGTGAAAGATTATAGCCAATTTGTTGAAAAAGCCAAAGCAAACGGAAGTATGATTCTTGTTGCAGCTGATTTAATGTCGTTGGCTTTATTGACACCGCCGGGAGAATGGGGTGCCGATTGTGTAGTAGGCTCTTCACAACGTTTTGGATTGCCAATAGGATTTGGTGGACCTACAGCAGGATTCTTTGCTTGCAAAGAAGATTTTAAACGACTAATGCCCGGACGTATTATAGGAGTAACCATTGATGCTCAAGGGAAAAGAGCCTTGCGTATGGCTTTGCAAACTCGCGAGCAACATATTAAACGCGAAAAAGCAACTTCTAATATTTGTACTGCATCGGCATTAATGGCTATTATGTCGGGAATGTATGCTGTGTATCACGGACAAAAAGGAATAGCAACTATTGCCAATCGTATTCATCAATTGACGAATATTCTCAATGAAGAAATACAAAAATTAGGATACAAGCAGTTTAATAAATACTTCTTCGATACTTTATGCATGCAGAGTCCTGTGAAAACGGATGTAATTCAAAAAATTGCTTTAGAAAATGAAATTAATTTCAGATATATTTGTGAAGATTGTTTTGCTATAAGTATTGACGAAACAACTTCTATTGAAGATATTAATGCCATATTGAATGTGTTAGCTAAAGCCGTTAATAAAACTTTTAAGAATTTAGATAAATCGGCTATAGGTACAACTTTAACTATTCCTCAAAACTTACAAAGAAAATCATCTTATTTGTCGCAAGCTGTTTTTAATACTTATCATTCTGAAACGGAAATGATGCGTTATTTGAAAAAGCTCGAAATTAAAGACTTATCTTTAAATAGAGCCATGATTCCATTGGGTTCTTGTACGATGAAA
>JAAYQB010000008.1 GCA_012519525.1 Bacteroidales bacterium
AAAGGATGATGAACAAATGGAAATCATCTTTTTTGCTCTTTTTTCAAAAATTATTTCTATCAATTTTCAACCTTATTTTCATACAAAGACAAAATAAATTGGCTTTTTAAGGGTCGACTAATTAGTTATTTATTAAATTAATTAGTTATTTATTATTATTTTTTTACAAAAGTATCTATTTTTGTAATACAAAAATCACTTAAAGCAAAAATAAATTGTTTTTTTTTATTTCAATTATAGTTATTTCCGTCCCGGATATACTTTTAGAGCTTCGGATAGACATTTCATTGACGCTTTCATATCATTCACATTCAGGCAGTAACTGATACGTACTTCATCTTTCCCTTTTCCTTTTACCGAGTAAAACCCTGTTGCCGGGGCTAACATTATTGTTTCGCCGTTATAATTAAAATCTTCTAATATCCACTGACAAAATCGGTCTGAATCGTCAATTGGCAAGCGAGCCGTTGCATAAAATGCACCTTTTGGATTGGGACAGAAACATCCTTCCATTTTATTAATAGACTCAACAACGATATTTCTACGTGCTATATATTCTTTTTGCACCTCATCGAAATAGGATTGAGGAGTATCAACGGCAGCTTCTGTAAATATTTGTCCGAAAGAAGGAGGACTTAGTCTGGCTTGTGCAAATTTCATCGCTGCATTGTAAACTTCTTTGTTTTTCGTAATAAACATTCCTATTCGCGCACCACAAGCACTGTATCTTTTAGATACCGAATCCAATAAGATAACATTTTGTTCTATTTCTTTTAAATTCATTACTGAGAATGCTTCTTCTCCATCGTAAACAAATTCACGGTATACCTCATCGGCGAAGAGATAAAGGTCGTGTTTTTTTACAATTTTCGCCAATGATTCCAATTCTTGTCGTGAATACAAATATCCTGTGGGATTATTGGGGTTACAAATCATAATGGCTTTTGTTTTGGGAGTAATTACCTTTTCAAACTCTTCGATGGGAGGCAAAGCAAAACCATTATCTATTACCGATATTATAGGTTTTACACTTACTCCTACCGAAATAGCAAAACCATTGTAATTGGCATAAAAAGGCTCAGGAATAATTACCTCATCACCCGGGTCTAAACAAGTATTAAAAGCAAATAATATTGCTTCGGAACCTCCTGCCGTAACGATAATTTCATTTTCCGTTACATTGATATTCCAGCGTTTATAGTATTCTACTATTTTTTTACGACACGATAAAGTACCCGCTGAATGCGAATAGGCTAAGACGTCTATTTTTGCACTTTGCAAAGCAGCTATTGCTCCTTTGGGAGTTTCTATATCGGGCTGTCCAATGTTTAAATGATATACTTTAATTCCTCTTTTTTTTGCTTCATCCGAATAAGGGACTAACTTACGAATGGGAGAAGCAGGCATACGAATTCCTTTTTCTGATATTTTTGGCATAATTATATAATATTTTAAAATTTTATTTTTGTATTGGTCGTTTAATCATAATGATTTCAAATACTGTAAAAAGCACATATAGTACTACGAAATTAAGTGAAAATTGCAACATTCCTTCTCTGTTGACAAATGCATAAATTATCAAAACCGTTAAATATACTAACAATTTGATAGTTGTTGTAAGAAAGTATCTGGAAATAAATTTACGCTCAACAGCCATAATATTCTGCATTTGTTCTTCTTTGGTTTTATTTTGGTCATAACTATATTCTAAACGCTTAACGTCTGTTTTAAGAATAATATAATGAGCAACTCCCGTCATTACTAAAAACAAGAGAATTAAATAGGCTATATGTGGTGAGATTATTTCAGGAAGATAATGTTTTATTAACATTTCTATCAATAGAACCGATATTGTAAAAATTAATAATCTCTTCAGATATTTTAAATATAATTGCTTTAACATTATTTTTTGATTTTTTGCAAAGGTACAAAATTCTTTGTGAAGATATTCACTTTTTCGGCTTTTTCTTAAAGAAATCTTTTACTCCTACATAAATACCAAGTATTACGCCTGTTAGCGATAAAACAACAGTGAAAATCGGGAAACTCAAAGCCAAGCATTTATCCAATTTAATTCCTCCGAAAGTAAATAGTAAAATAATGGCTAACATTTGGAATGCCATACCTGTATATTTTAAATACGAAGACGACATTTTTTGGAACTTTTCCTGTTTGCTCATTGTATTATTATTTATGCTTCTTCTTGTTCGTAAGTTTTACTCATTTGACAATTGCCCGTAAATTCGGCATCGGGTTCGATAGATAATCTTTTTACTTTTAAATCACCTACAACATTCGACGAAGCTTTTAAACTTAGGGTTTCTTGTGCTTCGATATTTCCTTTGACAATTCCTGAAATATCACAATCTTTGCAAACGATATTTCCTTCTATTTTTCCCGAAGGTCCGACCACTAATTTAAGGTTAGAATAAAAATTTCCATAGAGTATCCCATCTATGCGAAAATCTCCTTTAGAAACAATATCGCCTTTGATTTCTGTTCCGACTCCAACTAAATTAATAACTGTACTTTCAACTTCCGTATTTTTTCCCATAATGATTTATTTTGTATGGATAATGTTAATTCAAATAATATTGGATGAAAAACTCATCGTAAGCTTCTCTTTTTTCTTTGTTTTTAAAATAAATATTGTAATTATCATCCGAAATGACATATATTTTGGTTTGTTTCGATTGATTAATATCTTTCAACATTGTTTGATTTATTTTCATCGTATTATAATAATCCATTGCTTTTTGTTTGTTTTCGAAACGAGATACGGTAATCATTTGTAATGTAGGATCAATATAAAAATTCGATATATCGAATTTTTCCAATCTGAAATATTCTTTATTGAAGTTGTTCAAAGAAAGTTTCAATTTATCTACTTTTATCTCTTTTATATTGACAATAATAATAACAAAATGAAAATTGCTTTCGTCATAACTGTATTTCAACTCTTGAACTAAGTTGGCACTTGAATCCTTTTCAGCCATTTTTACATTACTTTTTTCAAATTCGGCACGCTTCAAGGCTTCCAACACTCCTGCTGCCAATGTGTCTATGTCTGTTGCAGGATAAGTTTGTACGACTGTTTGCAATTCTTTTTTCATTGTTTCATCGCCATTCAATTTTCCTAAAGATACGGCTCTCAGATAGCTCATATTTTTTCTAATGCTTGGGTCTAAGTATTTTTCCAAGCCTTCATCTGCTTTATCAACAACTTGAGCATAATTTTTTGCCGTATAATCATTGTATAAATCAGCGTAAAACAATTGAGCTTCCTTTGCTTTCTTCTGTATCTCATCGTAATAATTCGGATTTTGAATGATTTTTGCAAAATCGCTTTCAGGATATTTCGACAAGATAATATTTTTATAATATTCTGTTTTTTCGTTATTATTCAGCGATTTATATGATTTATACAACTGAAAACACGTAGGTGCTTCTAATTTATGTTTCGGAAATCGCGACAACAAAGATTCCCATTGCTGATTGGCTTTTTCTTTGTCGTTTAAATCATCAAAATAAATAAAACCGGCATTATAAAGAGCAGCTACTATCATCTCATTCGATTTTTGTATGTCCTCTTCTGTTTTGGGAATATCTTGTATATAATATTGTTTATTAGTAGGATCGATAATACGAGAGCCTTGTTTAACAGTTTTATTTTCGACTGTTTCTTCCGATTCTCCCGTTTTGCTTTCGGTTTCTTGCGCTACCTCATCCATCATAAACATCATGCTGCTTTTATCGCTAATAAACCAATTGTCTTCCAAGATACGCCTTCCCCAGCGTTGCTTAAATTCTTGTTCGCCTAATTTGGCTTGGGTCGTATTATAAAACACCCACGAGCTACGAGCATTAGAAGAAGTTCGTTTCGTATTTTCCATCATCTTCGCTTTTTCTACTTCATCGGCAATGCGTTCTTCTTCTTTTTCTTGATAATCAGCAATAATTTTATCCAAATAGGCATTTAATTCGCTTTCCGACATTCTTGCCATGTTTTGCAAACTATCTTGTGTTTTGACTATCATTAAGTTATCAACTAATTCTTTCAATATGACTGCTCGTGTATGTATTTCCGTATAATTAGGAAAAGTGGAAGGAATAATCGATAAAACGGTATCGTAATAATGACGTGAATCAATGAATTGGGAATGAGAGAAAAAATATTCCGCCAACTCTAAAGCCGAAACTGTTTTTTGATATTTATTATTAATGCTCCAAAAAACGGAAGCTTCCAAATTTCTAATACCGGCAATGGTGTCTTCTTCTTGAAAATCTATTTTTGATAAAACATAAAAAATCTGATCTTTGTATTCTTCATTTCTACTGTCTTTCAATAGTTTTTTCAATTTATTTTTTGCGTCACTTTTTGCCCCTTTCCCTTGACAAAGCATCATATTAATCGTTGCATTAAATTCCATTTCGTAGGGTGGATTACGTTTCAACACTTTAGCGTATTTTTTTGTCGCTTCCGGAAGCAAACCCATCTCTTGGTATATCTGTGCAGCGATAAATAAAATCCTTGTCTTAAAGTCTTTTTTCATTCCCCTTGCTTTCTCCAATTCCGTCAAATGATCGATAGCTAACTCGTACTCTTTCTGACGGATATACTTATCCGCTATCACAGCCTCCCAGTGTTGCTTGTATTTTTTATTTTTATGGTTAGCTATTGTCTGGCGAATTTGCTCTAAACATTCTTCTGCCTCTTCAATTCTATTTAATTGTAAAAACGTTTTTGCTTTCCATGTGTAAGCATCTGCCCACACATTCCCTTTTTGATGAGTGTTGATGATATAAGAAAAAACGCGCAAAGCATCATTGTAGTCTTGACGATAAAAATAAGCCTCTCCCATTAATAAGTAAGTGTCGTCTATGGGTTTACAAAACTCTTCCCCTTTGATAAGAATAGAATGTTTGGTAATTGCTTTGGAACATTTTTCTATTGTTCTATCCCATTGCGGCGAAAAAGACAAAGCTACTTTTCTGTCAGGATAAATATAAACAGGTAAAATATTGGTATAATTGTCTTCCGTGGTTTTTTCAAGCAACGCTTTAGCTTCTTTATAACTCTCATTTCCATTAAAATAGATATTATAACGCGTCGTTATGCCATGATAAGCTCTATTAATAAATGCATTTTTTTTTGTTGAGCAATTGGTGAAAAACACAACGGCAACAAAAAAGAAAATGAAAAGTGTTATATTTTTTTTTCGATTAAATATCAATGCTTTAATAGATTTTTTGTTTTAATAAATCTATATTACAACGCTATTTATTACATTTTATTATTGCAAACTTTTAAGTCAATTTGAAACCAAAGCAATAAAAGAAATCGTGAGCAATGCTACAAACAATGTCAAAATAATATTCAATCTTTTCATGCTTTGTTTATTTTAGTTATTCTAAAGGCTTATTATGTTTATTTTTTATGTTGCCTTTTTTTGGTGGTGACGGCGGTGGAATCATACTATCAAAATCTTCAACAATAAATCCGACACCACTTTCTTTGCAAACATAAGAATTGAATCTATTCCTAATATCTAAAAGTTTTATCGTATCGCTAATTTTACTACTACAAGCATCAGGTAAAATATGATTCCCAAGTATCACAGTTGTAATTTGAGCAAGCATATATAATGAGGTAATGGTATCATATTTAGCCGGTAAAATTGCACCGAAATATTCCAATTGTTCTTTATTTGATTGTATTTTCAAATAAAGAGCATGTGCCGAATTTTGGTAAAGTCTATGAATATTATCTTGTATTGGATAATGTTCTTGTTTTGCATCTTTGAGAAAGGTACTTAGTACCCTTTTGAATACTTTATCTTCAGATTCAGAAATATAAAAACTATATGTTCCTTTTATTTTGTCGTTAAATTTTGAAGGATAGTAAAGTGCAACTTCCCATTTTTTATCTGTAATTCTTAAATTGTATAAAAATCCTATACCATTTCTTGGTCTCGGTAGTTCTATGGCGTTTGCCATATCAATAGTATCATATTTTAAATTACAAGACAATAGCGTTTTTTTGTATAAAACACGATCTGTTTTGAGTGATATGATAGAATCATCAGTGGGAAAAGAAAAACAATATTCTTCCTCATCCCATTTTAAAATGGTTTGAAATCTATCACTAATAAAAAACACACAATATCCATCTTCATCCTGATAAACTTTTTCTTGACATACTTCATCTTTATTAGAATATTGATTTCTACAAGAAACGGTCAATACTAAAAGTATTGTTATTTTATAATATTTATAATATCTCATGCTTATTTGATTTTTCTATAACATACTGAAAATTAGCGTTCAAATTCTATCATTGATTTAAAATTACTTTCCGATTTTTATATTCCTACATTTTTATAATATTTTCATAATATTTGGATTTTAGAAGGATATTTCTCAAACATCGGGTTTCTGCTCCACTTTTCCAAATCTCCCAAAACAGCCCTTCCCTGCTCTCCCCATTTGGAACTGATTGGTTGAATAGCATGTTGTAAGTTTATTGCGTTGTAGGTTTGGTTCATTATTTTAATCTTTTCACTTCGCAAAAGTATACAATTTTTTTTAAATAAAAACATAAATAGAAAATTTTTTGTATTTATGGTTTTCACTATCAATTATCTTAAATATCAAAAAGCTATTAATAGAATTTTTTACATTAAATTGTTTATAAAATATTTGTAAAATAAGAATGGAATACTAAAAAATTGTATTTTTGCAATAAATATTAATAAATACATAATATGTTACAGTTAGTACTATTACAAACGGAAGCTATCGCTCAAAATACAGTTGAAGCAGTTGAAAATGTGGTTCCTCATACCGAAAAGCTCAATCTATGGTCCTTATTATTTGCTCGTGGGACAATTGAAATTACCATCCCTTTATTAATTTTTATGGGAATAATTATCTATATTTTTATCGAAAGATTTTTAACCCTAAAAAATGCAATGAAAGATGATTCGAATTTTATGAACAATATTCGAGATTTTATTTTAAACGACCGCTTGGATTCGGCAATATCTTTGTGTCGCAACACCAACACTCCTCTATCCCGAATGATAGAAAAAGGACTTACTCGTTTAGGAAAACCCTTAAACGATATAAGCGAAGCAATTAATAATGTAGGACAATTAGAAGTAGCTCGCTTAGAAAAAGGATTAGGTCTTGTGGCAACTTTATCCTCATTGTCGCCTATGTTAGGATTTTTAGGAACCGTTACAGGAATGATAGTTGCATTTCATAGTATGGCAAATAGCGGAAATAATTTAGAAATCGCCGATTTAGCAGGTGGAATTTATACTGCCTTAATCACTACGGCAAGCGGATTAGTGGTAGGAATTTTCGGCTATTTGTTTTATAATATTTTAGTAGCGAGAGTTAGTAGAGTAGTCGTTTTATTAGAAGCTAAAGCTACAGAATTCATGGATTTATTACATGAGCCTGTTAAATAAGATAAAGATATGGCAATAAAAACACAAAATAAACGAACAACTGAGTTTAACATATCGACACAAGCCGATATGGTTTTTTTGTTATTAATATTTTTCATGATAACATCTACAATGGTTAGTCCGAATGCAATTAAATTACTATTACCTCAAAGTACAAGTAAAGTAATGGCAAAGCAAACTTTTGAAGTCTATATTGATCAAGATTTGGAATATGCTATTAAAGAAGGTAAAGATTTAATGGCAGTAGAAGAAAATATGTTAGATGTCGTCATAGCAGAACGCTTAATCAAAAACGATTCTACTTCGACGGTTGTTGTACGTGCCGATAAAAGCGTTCCCGTTCAAAATGTTGTATATGTTATTGATGCCGTTAATAAAGTAAACGATAATTATAATCGTAAACATAAAGTGATTTTAGCAACAGCTCCTAAAGACAAATAAAAATTCAAGTAAATGGCTTATAGAAACATAGTCGGAGATAACAATCATCAGAAGAAAAATAAAATTATAGCTATCGTATCGGTAGTTGTAGTTTATATTCTGATGTTTTTCTGTTTTATGTTTCTTGGATTAACCCATCAAGTTCCTCCACCTCCCGAATATGGAATAGAAGTAGATATGAGCGGTGGTGGCGGAGGAGGAAGTAGCGGTAGTGAAAATCAATCAACTACTTCAACATCTACAGCTCAATCCGCCAACAGATTTGCTACTCAACGAACAGAAGAAACATCGTCTATTGCTACAGGAAAAAACCAACAAACCACACAAGCAACAACTCCAACAATCAATGAGGATGCCTTATTTAAACGAAGAACAACACAAGGTACCGGAGGTCAAGGGACAGGTCAAGGAACAGGTGAAGGAAGCGGCATAGGACCGGGTTCGGGCAGTGGCAGCGGAGGAGGTAGCGGAGCCGGTTATGGTACCGGTGACGGAGATTTTTGGTTAGATGGAAGACCCGTTATCAAAAAAGCGTTCCCAAAATCAAAAAACAACTTGGAAGGTTTAGTCATTGTTGAATTCAGAGCCGATAAAGAAGGCAATGTGATTTATGTAAAAGCAGGAGTTAAAGGAACTACCATTTTAGATGTTGATATTTGGAAAGAATGTGAAAAAGCTGCCAAAGAATCGAAATTTAAATCGAAATCGGATGCTGCTACCGAAGAAAAAGGAATTATTCGCTATCGTTTCGTAATCCAATAGCATGACTTATAAAGAATGTATTGACTTTTTATACAAAAGTCTACCTATGTATCAACGTATAGGAGGTGCCGCTTACAAAGCAAACTTAAACAATACAATAGCACTTTTAAACCATTTTCAAAATCCCCAGCAAAAATTCCAATCAATTCATATTGCAGGCACCAACGGCAAAGGTTCCGTATCGCATAATTTAGCTTCTATTTTACAAGAATCAGGCTATACGGTTGGACTATATACTTCACCTCATTTAAAAACTTTTAGAGAGCGCATCCGAATTAATGGAAGTATGATAGACAAAAAATACATTGTTGATTTTGTGAATAACAATACGGCGATTTTTAATGAAATTCAACCTTCTTTTTTTGAAATGACCGTAGCAATGGCATTTTCTTATTTTGCTGAGAAAAAAGTAGATGTTGCTGTTATTGAAGTCGGAATGGGCGGAAGATTAGATTCTACTAATCTGATAATACCGGATGTAAGTATTATCACTAACATAGCATACGATCATGTACAATTCCTTGGAAGTACTTTACCCGATATTGCCGACGAAAAAGCAGGAATTATTAAAAAAAATATTCCCGTAATTATCGGAGAAACTCATCATGAAACAAAAGATGTATTTATTAAGAAAGCAAAACTTCTCAACTCTTCAATTCTATTTGCAGATCAATGTTATACTTTGAAAAATATCAAAAAATATTATCGAGCAAAGCGTCTCTTTACATCCTTTGATATCTATAAAAACGGAATACTTCAAATTAAAAATGTCGTTTCGCCTTTAGCAGGAATTTATCAAGAAAAAAACTTTTTAACGATTGCGGCTGCCTACGAAATATTAAAAAATAAATACACAATTTCAGAAAGTAATTTCAAACACGGCATAGCCAATTGCATAAAAAACACAGGATTAAAAGGAAGATGGCAATATCTGCAAACTCATCCGCTTTGCATAGCCGACATAGGACATAATGAAGCCGGAATAAAAGAAATAGTACAACAATTAAAAATGATACCGTACCAACAACTTCATTTTGTATTAGGAGTTGTAAACGATAAAGATATAAATAAAATGTTAGCATTACTGCCAAAAGATGCCGAATATTATTTTTGCAAAGCAAACATTCCGAGAGGATTAAATGCCTGCCTATTAAAAGAAGAAGCCAAAAAACATCATTTATACGGAAAATGCTATCCCAGTGTAAAAAATGCATTTTCAACGGCAAAAAAGAAGGCAAAAAAAAATCACATCGTTTTTGTCGGAGGAAGTGCTTTTACAGTAGCCGAAATAGTAAAATAAATATTTCCAAAATCTTTTCAAAATCTTTCTCTCTGAAAATGAAATAGATAATCTTTTATTTCATTTTTTTCAAAAAAACACTTGCATATTAAGCAATAGTTTATTACTTTTGCAACGAACAATAGTTCATTAAACATTATGAAACGTATGAAAACAAGAGTAAGAGTATTAAGAAAAATATCTGATATACCGAAAGTTAAAGGATTTAAACCTTATGGGAAAGATTTAAAAAAATCTGACGAGGCACCCATTAATCTGCTATACGAAGAATACGAAGCCATACGTTTGAGCGATTATAATTTGCTCAATCATCATCAAGCCTCGCTTATGATGTGTGTTTCAAGACCGACATTTACAAGAATATATGCTTCTGCATTACAAAAAATTGCCAAAGCATTTATCGAAGGGAGACCCATAACGATAGACGGAGGAAAAGTTTATTTTGATACCGATTGGTTTTATTGCAAAGAATGCAACTGCTATTTCAATCATCTTGAAAAAGAAAACATACATTGCCCTTTATGTTATAATAAAGAAGTAGATGAGTGTGAACAAATTGATATAGAAAAAGACATGAATCAAAATACAGAATTTACCCCTCACCGTGGAAACGGAAGAAGACATGGTCGTAAACATAGAGAACAAGACAGTTAAGCAATTAAAATAATTAATAATATAAAATATATAAATATGAAAATAGCAATAACATCAACAGGAAATTCATTAGAATCAACCATTGACTCTCGTTTTGGTCGTTGTGCTTATTTTGTTTTTTACGATTTGGAAAGCAAAGCAATAGAAATTATTCCTAATCCAAACAAAGACGTTGAAGACGGAGCAGGTCCGGCAGCAGTGCAATTGGTAGCTTCCCGCAATGTCGGTAAAATTATATCGGGAGAATTTGGAATGAAGATAAAACCTTTATTAGATAGTCTTAAAATACAAATGATTATATTAAAAGAACCTGAACAAAAAATTAAAGATATTATCGAAAAGTTAGAAAAAAATAAATAAAGTTCATAACAATTAAAAAAAAGGAGGTAATAATGCCAAGATTTGATCAAACCGGTCCATTAAGAGAAGGTCCCATGACAGGTCGTCGAATGGGTAATTGCAATCCTTCCAGTCTAAGCAATAGCCCTCAAGCCGATGAAAACACTAAAAATGAAGTTAACAACTTTACGGGTAGAGGCTTAGGTGCAGGAAGAGGATTTAGAATGAGAGGTAATAGATGCGGTAGAGGTTTCGGAATGGGCAGAGCCGGTTTCGGAAAAAGATAAAACAATAACAACGAGAGGCTTATAAACTTCTCGTTGTTTTACAAAGAATGTTATCATTTAAATAAAAAAACATATACGTATGAAAAAAGTAATCGCAATACCATTGGAAAATGGAAAATTATGTCCTCATTTTGGGCATTGTCAATCGTTTGGAATTGTAAACGTAGAAAACAACAACATTACAAAAGTAACGGAAGTAATTCCGCCACAGCATGAACCCGGATTGTATCCTAAATGGATTGCCGAATTCGGGACAACCGACGTTATAGCCGGAGGAATGGGAGCAAAAGCAATCAATCTTTTTAATCAGCAAAATATCAATGTTTTTGTAGGAGCACCTATCAAAACTTCTGAAGAACTTATTCGAGATTTTTTAGATAACAAACTAATACTTAATGCCAATTATTGTGACCATTAATGAATGAAAACACTATTAACAACACGATGGACCATAGGTGTAAAGCATGTTTTTTAAAAACTTACCGACGATTGTTCGGAAAATTTAATGTTTCGATTGAAACACAAAATAATTTTTTAAGCTATTTTGACGAAGTCATAGCAAAATATCACAATAGACTTGATATTCAAAGACATTTACATCATAAATTTTATGAGTTAGTAGGAACATTCGACCCCTTTGTTGAAGAGAAAGAAAACAGCAATTTAGTCGGCTTGCAGTTATATGAAAAATATCAATCTCAAGTGCTGAATGCCGAAAATCCATTCGATATGGCTCTGCGATTAGCCATTGCAGGAAATATTATGGATTACGCTGCAAGTAATAGTTTTGACATTCAAGAAACGATAAATAAAGTGTTGAGAACAACTTTTGCCATCGACGATTCACAACTGCTTTACCAAAAAACCAAAAAAGCTAAAAAAATACTGTATTTAGGAGACAATGCAGGAGAAATTGTTTTTGATAAACTTTTTATCGAAACACTCGACCCGAATAAAGTAATTTTTGCTGTTCGTAATGCACCTATATTAAACGATGTTACTTTGAAAGATGCCGAAAAAGTCGGTTTAGAAAAAGTTGCTCAAGTTGTCTCTAATGGATTTAATGGTCCGTCAACCGTATTGAGTCAATGCAGCAAAGAATTCCTTAACATATACGCTTCGGCAGATTTAATACTATCGAAAGGACAAGGGAATTTTGAAGGACTGATGGAAGAAAATGACACGAGATTGTTTTTCTTATTAATGACAAAATGCGACGTTATAGCCGAAAAACTGAATGTAGAAAAAGGAAGTTTTATAGTGTATAATAAAAAATGAGTGCAGAATATGAAAGAAACAATAAAAATTGCGATAGCAAGTGGAAAAGGAGGAACAGGAAAAACATTGGTTGCCACCAACTTACTTCATGCCTTACAACAACAAAACCAAGAAGTGGTATTGGTAGATTGTGATGCGGAAGAACCCAATGCAATGATTTTTTTCAAAGGAAAAAAAGAAAAATCAAAAACAATCTACCAAAAAGTCCCTGTTATAGATGAAAAAAAATGTACTTTTTGTGGAAAATGTCATGAATATTGTAATTATAATGCAATTGTCATTATTCCCCCTTTTAAGTTTATAAAAGTAATGGAAGATTTATGTCATGACTGTGGAGCTTGCTTATACGCATGCAATTACGGAGCTATTACTGAAAAAGATATTGTCATAGGACATGTTACAACATATACTTTATTACAACATGTTTCTCTTATTGAAACGCGCGTCAAAGTGGGAGTCCTCGCTCCTACTTCAGTCATTCAAGCAGGAATTAAAGAAGCCATTGATAAAGAAATCGTTATTTTTGATTCCCCGCCGGGAACTTCTTGCCCTTTTATTCAAACCGTAACATCCGCAGATTATGTTGTTTTGGTTACGGAACCTACACCCTTTGGTTTGAGCGATTTAAAACAATCAATAGCAACATTGCAAACAATGAATAAACAGTATGGAGTAATTATTAATCGAACCGGAATAGGAAACAATGCGGTTTATGAGTACCTTAAACAAGAAAATATTCCTCTTTTAATGGAAATTCCATTTGATAAAAAAATTGCTTTGCACTATTCAAAAGGGGAATTGATTAATCATTATTATCCTGAATTACAAACAAAATTCATTGAAATGTTTCATTTAATAAAAGATAGATATGGAAATAGCAGTCATTAGCGGAAAAGGAGGAACAGGGAAAAGCAGTATAAGTGCAGCTTTTGCTACCTTGTCTGAAAAAGTTGTTTTAACTGATTGTGATGTAGATACAGCCAATTTAGATATTATTTTTAATCCAATCATTGAAGAAGAACAAGTGTATATTGGAAAACAAATTGCCGAGATAGATTATGCAGTTTGTAGCAATTGCGGTTTATGCATTGACTATTGTCGATTTGATGCAATCGAATCAATTAATAATAAAGTTGTCATCTCTGAAATTTCGTGCGACGGCTGTAAGTTATGCTCACGCGTATGTCCTGTAGACGCTATAAAAATGATAGATAACGATAAAAGCAGAGTGTTTACAGGAAGTTTTCGCAATGGCAAAATGGTTTTTGGAAAATTAGCCCCGGGAGAAGAAAACTCAGGAAAATTAGTGAATATTGTGAGAGATAAAGCAAAACAAATTGCAAAAGAAAATCACTTAAAAACAATCATTATTGACGGTTCGCCGGGCATAGGCTGTCCTGTCGTTTCGAGCATAACGGGTGTCAATCATGTAGTAATAGTTACAGAACCTACTCTTTCCGGATTGTACGATTTACAACGAGCCGTAGAATTTACATCAAAATTTAATTTGAAAATATGGATTATTATTAATAAACATGACTTAAATCCTACAATGACACAAAACATTAAAAATTGGTGTAAACAAGAAAATATTACAATAGCCGGAGAATTACCATTTGATATACAAATTGTTAATGCTATGGTAAACTGTAAAAGCATTATCGAATATGCAAAAGATTCGGAAATAGCAAAAGAAATAGAAAAAATTTATCACAAAATCAGCCGATAGATACTACAATTTACAAATAATTAACGATTCCTTTTGATTTATTTATTATTTTTGTATTCTATTAAAAATAAATCATCATGATAATGAAAAGATTATTTATTCTATCCTCTATTTTCTTGATAATAGGAGAGATAAGTTCACAGCAAATCACCTACAGTGAAGCTCAAAAAGTAGCACGGAACTTTTTTTCAAAACAACAGAAATCGGCAACAACATGTTCTTATATTGCAAAAGATAAGCAAGACACATTGTTTTATGTGTTTAATGCGGAAAAAGGTTTTGTTGTAATTGCCGCCGACAAACGTTCGGTACCTATATTGGCTTTTTCGGACAAAGATGTTTTTGAAGTGGAAAATGTTACGCCGCCCGTTAAAATGTGGTTGGAACATTATGAAAATCAAATCCGATTGCTGCAATCATCTTCCGAAGAAATATCCGAAAAAAACATTCAATCGTGGAGTAAATTATTAAAGAATCAAAAAGATTTTGATAACGACATTGAATTTATTTCGCCTTTGTTGACATCGAAATGGGGACAAGGAAAAAATTATAATTATTTTTGCCCAAAAGATGAAACGGGTCCCAACGGACGTGTTGTAACAGGCTGTGTTGCAACAGCTATTGCTCAATTAATATATTATTTTCGTTTTCCGACAACAGGCATAGGTGCTTATTCTTATGAACATGATACTTACGGAACTATTGCCGCCGATTTTAGCGCAGCTACTTACGATTATGCAGCCATGACAGATATTCCTAACGGTATTAATACAGCAATGTCTTTATTAATACATCATTGCGGAGTTGCAGTCGATATGGTATATGGTCCGAAAGCCTCAGCAATGTACAATCATAAAGCTGCCTATGTCTTACGTACTTATTTTAAATATGCACCGGAAACAGAATATGTTTTCAGAGATACGACCACTCAAAATTGGGATAGCATCATCGTATCGCATTTAAACCGAAAAATTCCTCTTTACTATGCAGGCTGGAGTATTCCCGACACCAATGGACATGGATTTATTTGTGATGGTTATCAACGTGTTGATTCAAATTATTATTATCATTTTAATTTCGGATGGGACGGATATATGGATGGATATTTTTATACCGACGCCCTAAGTCCGGGCGGAAATAATTTTAATTTAGCGCAAGAAATCATTATTAATGCTTATCCCGACACCTCTTTATACACCTATCCCGACCCAAAAACCATTGTCGGCGAAACGATATTTACCGAAGCAGCAGGCTCGTTTGAAGATGGAAGCGGACGCATTCATAATTATGCAAACAATATGGATTATACATGGAAAATTTTCCCCGACCTTGACAGTATTCAAAAAATAAATTTTTATATTCAATATCAAATTGCTGAAAACGACACTTTGTTCATTACTTCTAATGATAATAACAATGAAAACATTATCATTACAAACGATTCGGCAAATATGAATTTAGAGATAACAGGAACAAAAATAATAGTGCGTTTAGTTTCACACGATGGACCAAGCAAAAATGGTTTTTACGCTTATTATTCAATAACTATTCCTTCTTATTGCAATCCTTTGCAAATAATAACAGCCAAGTCGGGAAAAATAGAAGATGGCAGTGGAAACAAGCGATACAACAATTTTACAGAATGTAAAAAACACTTAAAAATAAATGGTGTTACTTGTATTACATTGAATTTCACAAAATTTGAAACAGAAAAAGATAAAGACATACTGTATATTTACGATTATGGTCCCAGCGAAAAAGAATTATTGCTAAGCCTTTCAGGAAATATAGGAGATACTTCTTTTACATTTAATACGAATTTTTTGTTTTTTATTTTTAAAACAGACGAAAAAAATGTGTTTGATGGTTGGGAATTGAACTATACTTCGGGCATGATAGGAGTATATGACAATACAGCAATTGAAAATCAAGTGATTTTGTATCCTAATCCTGTTACAAATCAATTAGTAATCGATTTAGCCCAATACAAAGTAAACAATATCATTATCTATGATTATATGGGAAAACAAATAAAAAATCATTGTACAAACACATCGGATATTGTGATAGACGTTAGTGATTTAGCAAAAGGGATGTATTTAATTTCTATTAATACGGATAAAGGAAATATCACGAAAAAATTTATAAAACAATAATACGCAAGCAAATAAAAAGCATAAAAAAAAGAGGTGAATTCACCTCTTTTTTCTTTTTTTACCGAATTATATTATTCAGGGTGAATAGCTTCTACGGGGCAAACATCAGCGCAAGCACCGCATTCTATACACTCGTCCGGATTGATAGAGTAAACATCTCCTTCTGAGATAGCACCAACAGGACATTCACTTATACATGTTCCACATGCTGTACATAATTCTGGATCAATTTTATATGCCATAATT
The DNA here is from genome assembly GCA_012519525.1 of Bacteroidales bacterium. Classification (GTDB taxonomy): domain Bacteria; phylum Bacteroidota; class Bacteroidia; order Bacteroidales; family WCHB1-69; genus UBA5266. The sequence goes on from JAAYQB010000008.1 coordinate 16,668, forward strand.
CTAAGTATTTTATTATTTATAATAATTTCATTGCAAAATTAGCAAGTTTATTAATACTAAAAGCTCTTTTTGCTTTATTTTTTTAATTCTTTAGTAATTTTCTTTTTTCAATTCAAAATAAGCCAAAGGATGTTCGCAAGAAGGACATTTGCTTAATGCCTTATTTCCAACATGAACATAACCGCATTTTCGGCAAACCCAGCTCACGGACTCTGCTCTTTCGAATACTTTATTTTCTTTAATATTTGCCAATAATTTACGGTAACGCTCCTCATGCATTGCCTCTGCTTTGGCTATCGCTCTGAATTTTGCCGCTATTTTTGGGAAACCTTCTTCGTCGGCTATTTTTGCAAAATGAGGATAAAGCTCCGCCCACTCTTCTTTTTCGCCTTCAGCTGCTGCCAATAAGTTTTCTTCTGTTGTGCCGATAACTCCAGCCGGATATGCCGCTGTAATTTCGACCATTCCTCCTTCAAGAAAACCAAAAAATTGTTTTGCATGCTGTTCTTCTTGCTCTGCCGTTTCCATAAAATAAGCAGCGATTTGTTCATATCCTTCTTTTTTTGCTACTTTAGCAAAAAAGGTATAACGATTTTTCGCTTGAGATTCTCCTGCAAATGCAGTTAATAAATTTTTCTCTGTCTTTGTGTTTTTTAAACTTGTACTCATACTTTATTTTTTATTTTTTTTATTTTGCAAAGATATACTTTTATTTGTTTCAATCAATAAAAAATAAATATTTACCTCTCTTTTATTTTTTTTCCGCAGAGTTCCCAAAGGATTCCCAAAGGTCGCAGAGTTTCTTTGCGTCCTTTGCGGTTGAAAAGGTAGAATAAACAATTACGAATTACGAATTGACGCTTTGACTACTTTGACTACTTCGACAAACTCAATAACCGAAGCTACTATAACGTAATAAAAACAACAACCAGCTGAAAATCAAACAATTTCAAACTCCCTCCCCACTTATTCGTAAAGCTGTTTGAATTTTATATTAAGGTACTCATGCTTTAACTTCGCTGAACTTACGTTTTCGCTTCGCTCCAAGTGGGGAGGGCTGGGGTGGGGTAAATTCAAGGGTGGGATTAGTGGTGTAATTTACGCTTATTGAGTAAAGTCCATATAAAATAAAAAAAACTCCCGCGACATAACGTCATCGGGAGTCCACTAACCCTTGTGTTCCAGCTGGGATTCGAACCCAGGACCCCATCCTTAAAAGGGATGTGCTCTACCTGCTGAGCTACTGAAACCAACCTTTTATTTTTAGAAGTGCAAAAGTATAAAAAATTTCTTTATAAAATACCCTTTTCTTTAAGTTTTCTGTTTTTAAGAAAAATATCGTTTATTCAATAAAAATGACCGTTCATTAGGAATTATTTTTTATTTTTGCAAAAATAATGCATCATCATCTTATTATGGAAAAGATTAAAAATACAAATAGTCCTTTTTTAAGGAAAGATGACAAAGAATTGCTTAAAAATTTAACAGACTATTTAATTCAAAAGAAAAATACTCTTTCTACCGCCGAAAGCTGTACGGGAGGTTATTTGTCTCATTTATTTACCTCAATTCCCGGCAGTTCCGCTTATTTTAAAGGAGGAGTGATTGCTTATGCCAATGAAATTAAAGAAAGAATATTACTCGTCCCAAAAGAAATACTATTAACAGACGGAGCCGTAAGCGAAAACACTGTGTTTCTTATGGCAAAAAATTGTAAAAAAACATTGCAAACGGATTATGCTATTGCCGTATCCGGTATAGCAGGACCTGACGGAGGAACTATCGAAAAGCCCGTAGGAACAGTTTGGATTGCCATTGCTTCCAATAAAAAAGTCCATACGCAACTTTTTCGTTTTGGCAATATGACAAGAAAAGAAATAATTTATCAATCTGCTTTTCAAGCTATTAAATTATTAACTAACATTATAGAAAACGAATAAGCAATATGAAACGAATATGCCCAACTCATTTTGACACACAAGTTATAAAGCATGTGAGTTCCATAACTTTAAATTGAAAAAATTATAAACGTATGAAAACATCAAAAAGCATATTTTATTTAATAACAGCTGTTTTATTATTCCTTAGCTTTAACTTATCCGCTCAAAATAAGCCTAAAAAAAATACGGAATCTCACTATTTGACACGTATTCTTTTTATTTACGATGCATCGAATAGTATGTGGGGTGATTGGCAAAGCGATAAAAAAATAAACATTGCGAATCGTTTACTATCGCGCATGATTGACAGCCTTGCCGAATATACCAATACGGAATTAGCATTACGCGTTTTTGGTCATCAAAAAGAATATCGTTTTTACGATTGTTCGGACACAAAATTAGAAGTTCCTTTTATGCCTAATAACCATTTAAAAATAAAACAAAAATTAAAAGCTATTTATCCCAGAGGAACTACTCCGATAGCTCGCTCCTTAGAAGCTGCCGCCAAAGATTTTCCGCCTTGTCAGCATTGCAGAAATATTATTATTTTAATAACAGACGGAATAGAAGAATGCGACGGCGACCCCTGTGCCATATCTCAAGAGCTACAAAAGAAAGGAATTATATTAAAACCATTTATTATTGGAATCGGTCAAAATTTTAAAGAAGCATTCGATTGTGTTGGAACATATATTGATGCCAGTACGGAAGAAGATTTTAGCAATGCTCTTCAAATAGCCATCGATCATATTTTCTTTTCGACAAGTTGTCAAGTCAATTTATTGGATATTCATAATTTACCGACAGAAAGCAATGTCAATATGACCTTTTACGATAGTCATACCCAAAAAGAACTATACAATTACATCCATACGATGAATACACGCGGCGTTCCCGATACGCTTTATTTAGACCCACGTCCATCGTATGATATAGTGGTGCATACAATTCCTCCCGTTAAAGCAACAAATATTAAATTAGTCCCCGGTAAACATACCGTTATCCCCATTGATGCTCCAAGAGGCAATTTATTGATAAAAACATCTTCGAATAAAAACACTCAATACCAAAAAACACCGATTATTATTAGAAAAGCAGGGCAACAAGAAATTTTAAATGTTCAATACGTTGAAATCCCAGAGACTTATTTGGTAGGAAAATACGACTTGGAAATGTTGTGTTTACCAATATTATCTATTAAAAATATTGAAATTAATCAAAGTTATACTACGCAAATTAAAATTCCTAATCCCGGTATAGCCGTTGTCCAAAAACATCAGCCGGGCTACGGAAGTTTGTATGTCTTACGAAACAATAAAATGGAATGGATTTATAATTTACGGGAAGATGATACGCAAGAATCCATCTTATTACAACCGGGAACTTATAAAATAGTTTTCAGAGAAAAATATGAATATCAAACCATAAAGAGTATTACCAAAACTTTTATTATTCGTTCCGACGCCAATACTTCCGTTGATTTGAAGTAAACTTATTTATTGATTTGCTTTTTGAATTTGCTCTATAATATAATTGACTCCAAGAAATTCGGCACAAGTGATAATAGCTCCTATACTAACACCTAATATTCCGTGAGAGTTGATGTTTTGCCCTGTCATAAATAAATTGGGAACTTTTGTTCGTTGCG
>JAAYQB010000086.1 GCA_012519525.1 Bacteroidales bacterium
TGCTTATGATAGTGAAGGTAGGCTTATATTGGAAGAAAGCTATAATGCTTGGAACGATACTGCAGGCACTTGGATAGGAAATACTAAAAAGATATATACTTATGATGGTGATGATAAACCATCAATAGAGGAACGCTATGGTTGGAGTGACAGCACCGATACATGGATAGAAACTGATAAATTCACCTATACTTATGCTCATGGAATGGAATTAGACAAACACCATTATGTATGGAATACGGATAGTAACGATTGGCAAGAGATGGAAAAGACGATAGGCACCATTCATCCTGACGGAGGCATTAGTTTGCGTATGGCTTATCAGTGGAGTGGAAGTGCTTGGGATACAGCTGGCAAAAGGGAAACCATGGCTTACGACACTTTGGGTAATATGTTGGAAACCGAAGTAATACATTATGACTATAACTCAGGATGGGAAGAAAAAGAAAAGAGAGTTTATACTTGGGACACCAATGATAAATGGACTGAAATAATTATTTATTATTATAATGCTTCTATTTTGGATTGGGATACGATGTGGAAAATTGAAAGAAATTACGATACTTACGGAAATCTAATCATGGAAGCCTACTATTTCCGGAACGGTGCTGCTTGGCAAGGAATTTTGAAAGGCGAATGTGCCTATGATACCAATGGCAACCAAACCATGTATGCCTACTACGACAACTGGAGCAGTGGTGCTTGGGTAGGAAGTTGGAAATACGAATGTGCCTATGATATCAATGGCAACCAAACCATGACTGCCGATTATTTTTGGAGCAGTGGTGCTTGGGTAGGGAATGAGAAATGGGAATATGCCTATAATGCCAATGGCGATCAAATAGTAAAAGAACATTCTATTTGGGACGATATAAACAACACATGGAAAAAAGATTCTAAAACAGAAAGGGCTTATACAGATACGTATATTTACAAAACGGATGATTTTGAGTTATACGAAAAGTATTACGAATGGGATGGTGCAGCATGGAAGTTGCAAGGAGCTATGGAATTTACTTATAACACCATGGGAGATATGATAAGCATGACTGTTAGTGAATTATCCGATGGAGGTTCTTTGTATATGAAACAGAAAAATACAACTACTCATGATACGACTTCTTTACGTGCAGGTTTAGTATTTGATGAACAAAATGAGTTAACATTTGGTACATTTACTCAACGCTTAAGGGCTGACCTTTATGGGTATGATACTGTTGGAACAATGATTATGCATGATTCTATGCTTTTTTATTGGTCAAGTATTAATGTATGGTCGCTACCTACTTATACCATCTCAGGCAAAGTTACTCTTGACGGTAACCCCTTAAAAGATGTAAAAATCACTTATGCAACGAATCAATGGGTAACTACTGATTCGTATGGTGAATATACTGTATCTGATGTAGATAGCGGAAGTACGCTTGTTTTGGTACCCTCTAAAGAAGGTTACACATTTACACCGACTTCTATTACTTGTCCAAATGTATCCGGAAATCTTTTCAATAAGGATTTCCAAGCCACAGATGTAGGAACGCTACCTACTTATACTATCTCAGGCAAAGTTACTGTTAATGGAGACCCCTTAACAGGTGTACAAATTACTTATGCACCGAGTAAATCGGTAACCACTAATTCATCCGGAGAATATATTGTGTCTGTAGATAGCGGAAGTACGGTTGTTTTGAAACCCTCTAAAGCAGGCTATACATTTACACCGGCTTCTATTACTTGCCCGGATGTATCCGGAAATCTTTCCAATAAAGATTTTCAAGCTACTAAAGTAGGTATTACAGATGTCAACAATACGAATACCGAATTAGTTGTTTATCCTAATCCGACCAAAGGAATAGTGTATATTAGCAGTAAGTGTGATATCAAACTATATGATATACAAGGTAAAAAGCTAAAAGAAATCCGAAGCAATCAAATTGATATTTCTTCTTATCCTCAAGGAATGTATTTCTTAAAAGTGGAAGGTAAAACACTAAAGATAGTGAAAGAATAAAATTTAGTTAATACTATTCAATAATTGTTAATCATAAGAAGTCTTCACGGAGACTTCTTATTTTTTTGTAAAATAATTGAACGGAATGTATAGTTTTTTAGTACTTTTGTAAAAAATGCTAATATCCTTAAAAAATACTTTATGGCAGGAATATTATTCAATGAAATTATTTTTGGACCTATCAAAAGTCGAAGGTTAGGTAATTCTTTAGGCATTAATCTATTGCCTAAATCACATAAAGTCTGTACATTCAATTGTATCTATTGTGAATGCGGTTGGGGGCAACAGGCTAAGTACAACATCGAAAAGCTACACCCGGCTTCGGTTATTATTCCTGTCATAGAAGAAACGATGAAAATGTTGCGTCAAAAAGGAGAAAAAATAGACAGCATTACCTATGCAGGCAATGGTGAGCCAACTATCCACCCTGAATTTGAGATAATTACTGATGCTATCCTTGAGTTAAGGAAACGCTATTTTCCTTCTACCATTATCAGTTGTTTGTCCAATTCTTCGCAATTGCATCGCCCCGATGTGGTGGCTGCCTTAAAAAAAATAGACAATCCGGTAATGAAATTAGACACGGCTTTACAAAGTACTTTTCTTTTACTGAATATGCCCTATATTGATATTGATATAGCTACCATTTGCAAGCACTTGCAGCTCTTTGAAGGTAAATTAAGCATACAAACCCTATTTTTGCGGGGTACCCTTGACGATGGAACTCTCATTGACAATACGACAGAGGAAGAAGTAGCAGCATGGATTGAATGCCTGAAACAAATTCGTCCTCATAGCGTTATGCTTTATCCTATTGATAGAGAAACACCGGCTTCTCATTTAGAAAAAATAGATAAAGATACGCTTGAAAAAATTGCTGTACAAGTGAGAAAATTAGGTATTAAAACATCAACGTATGAATAATATAGAAACTATAATTCCTATCGAAATCATAGAATTGGAAGACAAGCATAACTTGCATCCCATTATTGAAGCTAAAATAAATGGGAATCCCATACGTTTAGTAATTGATACGGGAGCTTCACACACTTGCATAGATAAAAAGGAAGTTAAATCATTGTTAAAAAATAAAAACAATATCTCGAATGATATAGTGATGGGAATAGGGAATAAGAAAATGAGAAATACCATTGTTAACATTCAAGAACTTCAGCTTGGAGAAGTAATAATCAAAGATTATCCTGTAGTGGCACTTAAAATTTCACATATCAATAAGATGTTGAAGATGTTAGGACTGAAGCCGATAGATGGACTTCTCGGAAGCGATTTATTGCATAAATACAATGCCGTAATTGACTATAAAAACTCTTGTTTAACTTTAAATACGAATACGTTATGAAAAAAATAATTTTACTGATAGCCGGTATTTTTGTTTCTTATCTGTCTTTTGCACAACTATTAGAAGTCGATTGGTTTACTTCTTATGGTGATAATGCTACCGATATGGCTAGGAATCTTGCTGTTGATAAAGGAGGAAATACTTATATTATTGGTTATATTACCAAAAATACGGGCGATTTTAACAATCCTAAAATACAAACACAGACTTTTTTGCTTAAATACGATTGCAAAGGAATTTTAAAATGGAAAAAGGAAATCGGTGGTGATAACAGCAACGAAGGAAAAGCTGTTGCCGTTGACGACGAAGGAAATGTTTACATATCGGGAGTTTTTGTTAGTACTATTAATTTAGACAAAATCAATTTGATTAAAGATTCGGAAGATGCGAATACTTATATTGCTAAATACGACAGCAATGGAGTTTATTTATGGCATAAGATTTTAAGACCTTATCAAGAAGATGCGGAAGAAGAGCATCATCATGGTAACGGTCATGGCGGACATAAGCATTTTCATCCTATTGTCAATCAAATTACCGATATGAAAATAGACCGCAATAATGCCATTTATTTAACGGGTTATTTTAGTGAAGGAATGGATTTCGACCCCTCTGAAAATGAAGAAATATTAACTGCCGAAGGCAATATGAATGCTTACATTGTCAAATTAGATAATGAAGGACAGTATGTATGGGCTAAGGTTCTAAGCAGTAAAGATGTTAGTAAAAGCAATGCTTTGGCTTTCGATAGCCAAGACAATGTTTATTTGACAGGTTCTTTTACCAAAACCGCAACTTTAGGTAAGTTGAGTCTTGAAGCCGATGGAGGAACAGGCTTATTTATAGCTAAACTCAACCAAGACGGAAAAGAACAGTGGATGAAAAAAATCACTAATACCAAAAACAATAGCGGTAATTATATCTATATTGACTCTAATGATTGCGTTTATATAACGGGCTATATAAGTTCCCGCACCGAATTTGATGAAATAGAAACAGTATTGGAAGTTTACGAAAACGCAAACAATCTTTTTATTGCTAAATTTAAAACCGATGGTGCATACGAATGGGTAAAAGCAGTAAAAGGAAAACCTTATGCAGCCGGAGAATGTATTGCTACTGATTCTTATGGAAATATTTATGTGTCAGGATATTTTAACGGAACCATTGAGGGTGGAGAAGAACAAACCGTTTACGCTTCCGGCAAAGAAGACGGTTTCTTAATGATGTTAGACAAAGAAGGTAACATTATTTATACTTATCCCATCGGAGGAATCGATCATGACAGAGCTTCGCGTATGCTTATCCATGACGATAATTCTATTGTACTGATTGGAGCACATAATGGTCCTTTCTTTATAGATCCGGTAGCTTTTACTGATTATGTTGATTTTCAAGGAACGACAGATGTTTTTATTATTAAATTTAGCCATGCACTATCCATACCGCATGTAAAAGTAAAAGAAGTAAACGCTAATAGTATAGAATTAGAATGGGATGCTCAATCTTATGCTGTTGGCTATGAAGTAATATTGCATTACGATAAGTATAAAACTACTTATTATGTAGGAAATAACAGTATGATTATTAGTCCGCTTTTACCCGGTAAAGCCCATACAATTAGGGTAAGAGCTTTTAATAATAGTAAACACAGTAAACAAGCGGAAGTGAAAGTCGTTACTCCTCCTATTGCTAACGAAGCCAAAGGAGTAAAAAATAACGAATTTACTGCAAGTTGGACGAAAACAAAAAGCGAGAAATTCAAACTATTTGTTTCGACAAAAGAAGATTTTTCCGTATGTTTACCCGAATTTAATGGTATAAGTGTAAATAAAAATAATCTAAAAATTGCTAATTTACAGGATAATACTACTTATTATTATCGTCTGCAAACAGCTACGGGGCATTTTTCCAATACAGTAAGTATAACAACAAAATAATAACGTATGTCGGATAAGGGAAAAAAACTGATACAACTTATTCTGTTTTTAGGATTGGGAGTATTTTTTATATGGTTTTCTATCAAAGATTTAGATGCCGAACAGCGTCTCGTAATCATTACAAATATCAAAGGTGTAGTCTTAGATAATAAATGGGTGTTTTTAGTCTTGAGTGCTGCTATCGGTTTTATTAGTGTTATATTTCGTGCCAATCGTTCCATTCTTTTATTGGAACCGTTGGGGTATAAAGTATCTAAAATCAACGCTTATCATTCGGTTATGATTTGTTATTTAGCCAATTTGGCTTTTCCACGATTAGGAGAAATTATGCGTTGTACTTTTATACAAAGTTACGAGAAAGTCCCTTTTCAAAAAACATTTGGAACCGTTGTAACAGAACGAATTGTCGATTTAGTGAGTTTTGGAATAGTGTTTCTTATCGCACTGTTTTTCGAAAAAGATAAAATTCTTTCCATCTTTAGCAATAGTAATAGTTCGAGTACTAGCTCTCTATTTCATAGTCCTTTGTTTATAATAGGACTAATTGTTTTAGCAATCATACTTTTATATTTTTTATTTAAGAAGCACATAAAAAAATGGAAAATATTTGTAAAAATTAAAAAGATTATTCTAGAGTTTTGGGCGGGTATTCTATCCGTAACACGCTTAAAACGTTCTTTTCTGTTTATTTTTTACACCCTAATGATTTGGGTATGTTATTATTTTATGTTTTTCGTTATTTTGTTTGCTTTTCCTGAAATTACGGCATTAAAAGAACAAATGTGGATAGCTTCTTTATCGTGTATAGTTATAGGAACTTTTGGGTTTATTATATCTCAAGGCGGATTAGGAGCTTATCCATTGCTGATAGCCACTATATTACTTCTCTATGGTATCAATAAAGAAATTGGCTTAGCTATTGGCTGGGTAGTGTGGACGACAGAAACCATAATGTATATATTAGGAGGCATTGTTTCTCTGATTATAGCTCCTTTTACCAATCCAAAAAAGAACAAAAATGAATTCGTTGCTTAAAATTAAAAATAAAATCATCACGGTGGATGATTATCTGACAATCAGTAAAGAAGATGATTTTAAAAACAAAAAAATTGTTTTCACCAACGGTTGTTTCGATTTATTGCATCGCGGGCATGTAGAATATCTTTCGCAAGCATCGGACAAGGGTGATATACTTATAGTCGGATTGAACACCGATGCATCTGTACAAAGATTAAAAGGCAAACATCGTCCTATCGTTGATGAATATGCACGTGCCTTAGTAATGGCATCTCTACTATTTGTTGATTTTGTGATTTTCTTTGATGAAGATACTCCTTATCAGCTCATTAAAAAGATACAACCTGATATCCTAGTCAAAGGCAGCGATTATGATGAAAATAGTATTGTCGGTGCCGATATTGTGAAAGCAAAAGGGGGAAAGGTGATTACGATTGAATTGACACCCAATTATTCAACTTCTACTATTGAAAAAAAAATCAGAGACAATGTCTAATTTATTCGATATATCTCAATTTGATTTATCCGCTAAGGAAGAAATCGTACATTCGCTTATCTCTCATCGCTTAGTACGTATTGAGCGAATTATTTCTCACGGACAGATTAGCAACGAATGGTACGACCAGCAAGAAGATGAGTGGGTAGTGCTACTGCAAGGCAATGCAACATTAATTTTTGAAGAAGAACAACAGGAAATTAGCATGGAAAAAGGAAGTTATCTTTTTATTCCTGCACATAAAAAACACAAAGTAACGTTTACTTCAAAGCAACCTCCCTGTATTTGGTTGGCTATCTATTTAAATAAAGAATAAGTTTATAGTGATGTTGGAATGTTGAGTACTAAACCCGTTTCCATGACAGGTAGATTAAACAAATGTTTCACTCTTATTGGTGATAGTCGGTATTGAGCATAAACCGCTATAATTCCGTAGCCTAACCTTGCTCTGACACCCCAATACAAAGGCGTTAAATGAGCAGTGTTCAATTGAGATTTTGTTTTGACAGTCGTTTTTTTGTATTCTAATTGATTGACGGTTTTTTTAGTAATATAGAAGTTGGAAAAATTCCATGCTCCATATACGCCCACATCTAAAAAACAACCGATTCCAAGTTGTCCTGCTGCCACAAAACGAAAACGTTGATATAATTCGACATCCAACGTATTTAACCTGATTTTTTCTTTTATCTTAACATTGGAAGCTAGTGTGTCTTCCGATAAAACGTTTTGTCGAATAAAATAATTTGAGTTATTATAGGCTAAATTAAATCCTAAATTATACCACTTAGCAATATTTCCTTTGAATTGTAAGCCGTAAGTAAACGATTGAGAAGAACCGTATAAGGTGTTCTTATTATCGCTTACAGGTAAAATAAATCCCCAAGCAAAATAAGGCTGAATGTTGTATTTGGCATTCACTCCAAAAGCGGATGGCTTCATATTGTTGGGAGTTTTGTTAAATATGGTTTGAATGTAGTTAGTAGTATGATAATTGTTATTAGCAACTCCGAAAGGATTTTTATTAAAATAGGCAATGTCTTCCGGACTTAAGGTATACTTATAAGTATAGCCTTTGTAAAATACTCTTAATGTTTTGTTTTTATACAATTCCCTTTTTGCTATTTTGACTTCTTTTTGATAAGTTGATATGTCTAAAGAAGCATTTTTGTCTGCTTTTATTTCGTTGTCATTCTTTATTTGAAGTTGTACATACCTATCTAAAGTTCCATTTTCGTTTTGGATATGGTAAAACAAGCGGTTATCACAATCAAAAGTAATAGGTTGAATAATAATATACTCTTGGGTATCTATTATGTTAAAAGTAGGGATAATCACTGCTATTTTAGGATATAAGAAATAAGATGCCTGCGGAACGCCGTACCCATAAGCATAATCGAAATAAGGGTACATATCGGCAGAGCGTTCTATATCACGTTTTAACTCCATTGCTTTTAATTCGGGATGAGCTTGCCATGCACAAGCAGCAAAACCTGCCACCAATGGGCAAGAAAAGGAAGTTCCTTGCGTATATTCGTAGCCGAATTTATTGCTTTTTTTAGGAGAAGCCACTAAACAATTGGTAGCATAAGCACATACATTGGGTTTTAAACGACCGTCGGCTGTAGGTCCATACGAACTGAAATTAGTGTGATAATCATTGTGGTCTATTCCTCCTACGGACAATACGCTATCTGCATCGGCAGGGGTGATGACTATTTTCCAGCTGTTTTTTACCCCTTCGTTTCCCATCGAATTACATACCAATATTCCTTTGGCTGCGGCAAGGTTGGCGGCACGTGCCACTAAGGATGTTTGTCCGTCCATATCCTTTGTGTTATAACGCATTTCATTGTATCCTAATGAACTACTAATGATATTAGCCCCGTTTTTATCAGCCCATTCCATGGCTTGCATCCACCACACTTCTTCGCGTGCAGGCTCTGTTGCTACTTCGGTTCTGGCTAATAAAAATTCGGCTCCCGTAGCCAAGCCTAATTTTTCGTTTCCTAACATACCTGTAATACAGCTTAATGTCATGGTGCCATGCGGATGCCATCCGTAAACATTTTCCTTTTTGAGGGGGAAATTCCACGTTTTTATAATTAAATTGTTAACTCTTAAATGTTGAAACGCAGGATGTGTATTTACTTTAGGAAATCCACCGTCAAAAACAGCAATGCGAACACCTTCTCCGTCCATTCCTTTTTCGGCAAACAAATTGCCTTCCATACGCAAAAGTTGTTTGTTCAAATTAGAAGTATTATTTGTTAAATATGCAAAGTATTCGTCAATCGCTAAACTGTCCTCATCGTAAGAGGTTAATTGCATATTAAAATAAATAGGAAGTACTTGTTTAACAAAAGGATAATCCTTTATTTTTTCTATATTTTCATTGCTTGCTATTACGGCTATTGCATTCAGCCAGCGTGTTTCACCTACTATTTCATCCGATAATTTTTCAATGCTTTGAACGTAATCGCTGTTGAGAGGAAAATCGGTACTATCGTACAAGGGAATATGATGTTGTAAACGTCTTTCTATTGCTTTGCTGTCAAAATAGCAATAAGGGTCGAATTGTGTGTTTGCTTTATCGGTAAAAAACACCCAATACATGTTTTGTGCATTGACGCTGTAGACGCCAATCATCAATATGATAAAAAAAACGTTTTTAATCGTCTTAAGTTAATTAAGAACAAAAAAGTCTTTTTTCAGAAGAAAAAAGACTTTTTGTCATGATTATTTACATTTTACTTCAATTGTAACTTCTTTTCCTTCCGTTACCATTGAAAGACCTTGATAAGGTTTAACGGATTGATCTTCACAAACACTTGCTTCGAAAAATTTAGCCTCTTTGTCTGTATAAACAAAGATTTTTTTTCCGTCTTCATAACGTGTACAATTACAATATTTTGCACAAGATGTTCCTGCAATAGCAACCAATGAAAAACCCAATACTACTAAACTTACTTTTTTCATGTATTTAAATTTTAAATGTTAATATTATTTACTGCAAAAATACACTATTTTTAAATATAAAAGATGATTTCTACAATATTTATAAAATTTTTTGTATTTTAGCCTATTTTATTTATTAAATTTTTATGTATCTTTGCAACAAAAAAAGAGATGCATTCAATAGAAAAAAATCTTGTCAATATTGCTCAACAAATTCCTACAAATGTAAAATTAGTTGTGGTTTCTAAAACAAAACCCATAGAGGATATATTGCAAGCTTATCAAGCTGGACAAGTCTGTTTTGGCGAAAACAAAGCCTTGGAAATGAAGGAAAAATACGATTTGCTCCCAAAAGATATTGAATGGCACATGGTAGGACATTTACAAACCAATAAGGTAAAATACATTGCTCCTTTTGTGCATCTCATACATAGTGTTGATTCTGTTAGGGTTTTACAAGAAATCAATAAACAAGCTCTTAAAAACAATCGTGTAATTGATTGTTTGTTGCAATTTCACATAGCTGTCGAAGAGAGTAAATACGGATTGAAATTACAAGAAGTACAAGAATTATTAGAAAGTGAAACGTATAGCCGGTTTCAAAACATTCGAATTTGCGGTGTAATGGGAATGGCGACTTTTACTGATGATAAAGAATTGATACGTAATGAATTTAAAACTCTTTATAGTTATTATAAGGAATTAAAAAATAATTATTTCAGTAATATCTCCTCTTTTAAAGAAGTATCGATGGGAATGACAGGCGATTTCTCAATTGCTATCGAAGAGGGGAGTACTATGGTACGCATAGGAAGTGCTATATTTGGGGAACGAAATTATAATGTCTAATGAATGTAAAAGAATCTTTATCACAAGTTGTCATTAATACAATAGAGGAGTTGTATGCAACAACTATTTCTCAAGATAGTATTAATATACAAAAAACAAGAAAGGAATTTGAAGGAGATTTTACTCTTATGGTTTTTCCTTTTGTTAAAATATCGAAAAAAAATCCCGATATAACGGCAAAAGAAATAGGGGATTCACTAAAAAATAAATTAGATTACGTCGAAAGTTTCAATGTGGTGAAAGGATTCCTTAATATTTCATTGAAACATACGTTTTGGTTGGATTTTTTACAAAAAGAGAGTAAGAATGATACGTTCGGACATCGAACTCCCTCTGAAAATACATCTCCCATTTTATTGGAATTTTCATCTCCCAATACGAATAAACCCCTGCATCTCGGACATATACGCAACAACTTATTAGGAGATGCAATAGCACGTATATTGACGGCTAACGGAAAAAACGTAATTCGTCTCAATCTTGTTAACGATAGGGGCATTCACATTTGTAAATCAATGCTGATGCATCAAAAGCATTTTGCTAATGAAACACCTCAGTCCACTAATACTAAAGGCGATAAATTAGTGGGAAAATATTACGTCGCTTTTGACAAGCAGTATAAAAATGAAATAGAACAATTAGCCGAAAGCGGCATACCAAAGGATGTAGCAGAGAAAAAAGCACCTATATTATTGGAAGCCCAAGAAATGCTGCGTAAGTGGGAAGACGAAGATAAAGCGGTTCGTGTTTTATGGCAAACAATGAATCAATGGGTGTATCAAGGATTTGACCTTACTTATAAACGTTTGGGAATTCATTTCGATAAAACTTATTATGAATCGGATACTTATCTTTTAGGGAAAAAAATAATTGAAGAAGGCTTAAAAAAGCACGTTTTTTATCAACATGAAGACGGCTCTATCCGTATTGATTTGCAAGCGGACGGATTGGATGAGAAAATATTGTTACGTGCCGATGGAACTTCTGTTTATATAACGCAAGATATTGGCAATGCCGTTCTTAGATATGAAGAATATCAACCTTCACAATTAGTTTATGTAGTAGGCAATGAGCAAAATTATCATTTCGATGTATTGCGGCTTATTTTAGCGAAAAAATTAGCTTATCCGTGGGCGAATCGTCTTTTTCATTTATCCTATGGTATGGTCGAATTGCCGTCGGGAAAAATGAAATCGAGAGAAGGCACTGTCGTCGATGCCGACGATTTGATGGATGAGATGGTAGCAATGGCAAAACAAAAAACCGAAGAATTGGGAAAAACAACTTTCTCCGATGCGGAAATCGACGAGCTATCGGAAACAATAGGCTTAGGTGCTTTGAAATATTTTATATTGAAAGTAGATCCCAAAAAGAATATTTTATTCAATCCCGATGAATCGATAGACCTCAATGGCAACACAGCACCTTTTATTCAATATACTTATGCACGTATTTGTTCGCTTTTACGAAAAAGCACAGAGGCTTCTCTGCCTCTTACGACTGTCGACATAAGTCGGCAAGATACGGAAAAAGAAATACTTCGATTATTGTATGCTTATCCTGAAACCATAGAAACAGCAAGCGAAGACTTAAATCCCTCGCTGATAGCTAATTATATTTATGAATTAGTAAAAGTGTACAATCGTTTTTACCAAGAAACTCCTATTTTGAAAGAAGAAAATCAAGCTCTAAGATTATTCCGTTTACATCTTTCGGCTTTCACGGCACGTACGGTAAGCGATGCCATGTCTTTATTAGGTATTAATATGCCGGAGAGAATGTAATAGTAAAACACTGTATAAAAAAAAAGAGTACCCAAAACGAGTACTCTTTTCTTGCTATTTTATTTATTCTTACTTAATAGCGTCTTTGAAAGCTGCATTATCTCTATAGTTTTTAAACTCAATGTCTTTCAATGCTTGTTTTTTCATGTCAGGATTGATTTCACAAGCTTTTGCTAAGTTTTTAAATAATAAATTAGCATCGTTAGTTCTTGCTCCAATGATAGCCATTAAGTAATATTCTTTGGCTTCTTTGTTTTGGATACACTCAACAGTGGATTTAGCAGCTGTATAATCTTTCGACAATAGTTGATTTAACGCTACATTATAATTACATTTAGTTGCTTTAAATACGTTAGCAGCATCGCTATAGTTGCCTAGTTTCATATTAACTACACCCATGTTATAATCTTGATTTAAGCCTGCTTTTTGAGAAGCTTCGAAATAATTTTTCGCAGCTTCAAAATCGCCTTCCATTAAAGCAACAAGTCCTAAATTGTTTAATACTTCTCCATTATTAGGATTCAAAGAGTTGGCTTTATCCAATAATTTTTTAGCTTCGTCTAACTTGCCTTCCGATGCTTTAATACAAGCTAAATCATTGTATCCTCTATAATTGTTAGCATATATTTCTGTAGCTTTAGTATAAATATCTTCTTGTGCTTTCTTATCATTGGTCAATGATGCTGCATAAAGCAATTCGTCGTTGTTTAGTTTTTCAGGCTCGTTTGCTGCTAATTGTGCTATTTCTTCATCTGTTTTCTTAGCTTCCATACTATTTACTTTAATAATAGCACGGCGCAAGCTCGGTAAAATAACATTATCTACTTCGTCATAGATAGCAATCATATTACGAATTTGTTGTTCGCGTTGGTCCATATCATTTTGTGATTTAATCACATTAATGATTTGACTTTTATCTTTGATATTGGAATTGCCAAGAGCTTCGATGAATCCGTCCCAATCTTCTCCATTGTCTTTTAATTCAAATTTAAGTTCTTTTTTAATGTCATTTTCTTTTACTTTTTCTTGACGAGCTTTTTCTTTGATGTATTTATTGTATTCCGATTCGAACCATTTTTTACCTATGGCGGAACGATTGGACGATAATTCTTGATTTCTTTTTAATTCACCTTCGGGGGATGCCCAGCCAAGAATTTCAATTGTTTCTATGTTAGGTTGTTCGGAAACGAAGTTCATTAATTTTTTCAAGCCTTCTATGTTTTCTTCTTCTTTATTTAAAGGTAAATTCCAATCCAAAACATCTCTATTTACTTCAAAATAGATAATTCCGGTTTGAGTTAATAATTTAGGTCCTACGTAATTGTGATCTGCAAATATGAAAAATGAACCGTTTACGGCTTTATCTTTATAAGCCAATGTAGGAGCAACATCAACTCTTTCGGAAGTAGTATTGGTTCCTTCGGCTAATTTCACCTCATTTAAAGTTGCTTCTTTCTTTTTAAGTTTTGCCTGAGGTGTTGCTACAAGCTCGCAAGTTTGATAATCGGGTTTATAATCTAAGGTGTGATTGTAAGTGAAACTACCACCTGTTTTATAACCAATTACTTGATTACCACCCTTTACTTTTTCTCCTTCTAAGTTAATTGGCGGCAAAGTAACTGTTTCGCCTGAAGCTGTTTTGAGAACAGGCGTCAACACCATCGTGGCTTTTTTGTTAAAATACTTTTTAGGATAATTTCCTTTGATTTCCATTTTCATTTTACCACCATGAACTTCAAGCGGATTAGGCGTAACCGTATACGTAACATCAGCTTGTTTTTTTATCATTTTTTTAAGTCCGCAGTTAGTAAAAAGTAATAGACTTGTACTGAGTAATAAAATTGGAATAATTTTAAGCGTTTTCATAATAGAATATGGATTTAATTTATTTTTATATATACATTTATTTTTTTTGTTCATAATCATGTTTGGGATAGTAGATATTGTCTCTTACAACAAAACTTTGAGGATATTGTTCAATTATGCGTTGTTGAAAACCTCTTGCTTCCGTACGTGTTCTAAAATCACCGACACGAACCCTAAAATTAGGCTCTTTAAAAAGAACATAAGAACTTACTTTGGGATAACGTGAGGCAAATTCGTTTTGCACATTGATGGCTTGCTGTTTTGAATTGTTGCCGGAATCAAAAAATATTTGCACTCTATAGCCTTTTTGTTTGCCATCTATCACTTTATTGGAAGATATATGCCCCGTTACTAAAGATGTTATTTCAGAAGATGCCTCAATATTAACTTGAGATTTTGCAGGCAAAATACCGCAAATCACTATTAGTGAGACGCATACGTTTAAAGGCAAATATTTCATTAAAATTAATAAGTTAAAAATATTTTAGAATGCTAAATTATAAAAAAAAATGAAATGAAAACGATTTATTTTAATAATTTTTTAAAATTTACCAATAAACAACTAAAATTTGAAAATAAAGCAAAAAAGACGTACTATTTAGAATAAATGTAATTGAATTTTATTTACTTTTGTAAAATTTTACAGTATATATTTTTTTATGTAATGAATAATAGAATAATACTTGAAAGAATGAGAAGCAAACCGTAAATAATCAGTGTGTTATGGATAAAGAGATATTGTTAAAAAAGATTCAAGACAGAGAAATCAGGGTGGGGGTAGTAGGTTTAGGCTATGTAGGTTTACCTTTAGCCGTTGAAAAGGCAAAAGCAGGTTTTACCACTATTGGTTTTGATGTACAATCGCATAAAGTAGATAAAGTAAATCGGGGAGTGAATTATATAGGTGATGTAGTGGATAGCGACCTTGCTGAAATGGTGGAAAAAGGAGTATTGTCGGCGACGACTGATTTTAACTTTATTAGCAATGTCGATTTTGTTGCTATTTGTGTGCCTACGCCTTTGGATAAACACCAGCAACCCGATATTAGCTATGTGAAAAACTCTTGCATCGAAATAGCGAAACACATGAAGAAAAACACTATGGTAGTGTTAGAATCAACGACTTATCCAGGAACTACCGAAGAGTTGATAAAACCCTTATTAGAGCAAGGTTCGGGTTTGCGTTGCGGCGAAGATTTTTATTTAGGCTTTTCGCCCGAACGTGTCGATCCGGGCAATTTAATCTTTAAAACAAAAAATACACCTAAGGTAGTGGGTGCTATCGGCAAAGATGCTTTGGAAGTAATAGCAGCCATGTACCGTGCGGTACTTAACGGAGAGGTGCACACGGTGTCAAGTCCTATAGTAGCCGAAATGGAAAAGATTTTAGAAAATACCTATCGCAATGTGAACATAGGCTTAATCAACGAATTAGCGATGTTGTGCGAACGCATGAAAGTCAATTTGTGGGAAGTGATAGAGGCGGCTAAAACGAAACCTTATGGATTTCAGGCTTTTTATCCCGGTCCGGGTTTAGGAGGACATTGCATTCCTTTGGACCCTTATTATTTGTCGTGGAAAGCACGCGAGTACGGTTTTCATACTTCCATGATAGAGTCTTCGATGATGATTAACGACCGCATGCCCGACTACTGTATCCAACGCATATATAAACTATTGAATAAAGAAAAAAAATCAATCAACGGCTCTAAAATATTGGTGCTTGGAGTTGCTTATAAACAAGATATTGACGATTATAGAGGAAGTCCCGCTTTGGCTATTATTGATAAGTTGAAAAAAGCGGAAGGCGATATTGTTTATTATGACCCTTATGTCGCTGAATATATACAAGACGGTTTTACTTATAAAGGAGAAAAAGAACTGACCGCTGCATTAATACAAAGTGCCGATATTGTGGTGGTTACAACTGCACACACGAAAGTGGATTATCAGTTGGTACAACAAAATGCAAAAATGATATTCGACACCAAAAATGCCATGGCAAAAATAAGCAATAGAACCAATATCGAAGTGTTATAATAAAAAGGGACTAATGATGAAGGGAAAAAGAATTTGCGTAATAGGCGCCGGTCGTTGGGGACAAAACCACATTAAGACCTTGGCTCAAATGGGAGTGTTAGCAGCTATTTTAGAGGAAAATAAAGAAAGAGCAGAGGAGATAAAGAAAAATTATTCCGGCTGCTATTTTTGTAATAATTTAGAGGAGGCTATTCTTCAGCGTTACGATGGTTATGTGGTAGCAACACCTGCCGAAACGCATTATAAAATAGGTAAGCAGTTGCTTAATAATGGATTGCATGTGTTAATAGAAAAACCGATGACCTTGCATTCCGAAGAGGCAGAAGATTTGGTGAAAACGGCACGAGCAAAATCTTCTAGCTTAATGGTGGGACATGTCTTGCTGTTTCATCCCGCCATACGAAAAATAAAAGAATTGCTATTACAAAACAAAATCGGGCAATTGTATTATGCTTATTCTACACGATTGAATTTAGGCACGGTACGTACCGAAGAAAACGTGTTTTGGTCTTTTGCACCTCACGATATTTCGGTATTGAATTATTTAATAGGAACTACACCTTTGCATATACAAGCAAAAGGAGCTAAATTTTTGCAAGATAAAATTTTTGACCTTACCATGACACAATTCGAATATGTCGACAATGTGCATGCGCATATACATGTGTCGTGGTTGCATCCTTTTAAAGAACAACGTTTGGTATTGGTAGGCAGCAAAGGCATGATATCTTTTGATGATTCTAGTGCCGATAAGGAAATATTGTTTTACGATAAACATATTGATATAGTGGGCGGTATCCCTATTAAAGTAGACAAGGCTACCGAAGTAATTCCTTATGAAAAACGAGCGCCGCTTACTGAAGAGTTGACTTATTTTGTTGAAAACTTAGGAAAAGAAATCAAGATAGCCAACGGCATGTCGGGTTGGGAAGTGGTGAAAATATTGGAGGATGTACAGCGATTAATTACTGAGTAATAATAAACTACAATAAAAATGAAAAAAGATTATTTTGTACACGAAAGTAGTTATATTGACGAAAATGTAACGATAGGTAAAAATACAAAAATTTGGCATTTTTGCCATGTACAAAAAGAGACGGTGTTGGGCGAAAATTGTTCTTTAGGACAAAACGTCAATATCGGTAATCGTGTGAAAATAGGCAATAACGTACGCATTCAGAACAATGTGTCTGTTTACGAAGGAGTTGAATTGGAAGATAATGTTTTTTGCGGTCCTTCTTGTGTGTTTACCAATGTGTTAACTCCTCGTTCCCATTATCCAGTAGGAGGAGTATATGCCAAGACTTTGGTAAAAAACGGAGCTTCCATAGGGGCTAATGCTACCGTTATTTGTGGAAATACAATAGGCAGAAGTGCCATGGTTGCTTCCGGTGCTGTGGTAACCAAAGATGTGAAAGATTATGCATTGGTTGCCGGAGTTCCTGCCCGACAAATAGGATGGATATGCGAATGCGGTCATATTTTGAGAAATACTTTAAACTGTGAAAAATGTCAACGACACTATAAGGAAACCCCGGATGGTTTAAAAGAAAACAAATAAAACAAATTGATGGAGATTAAAAAATATTATAGGGCAACACTGATTATTGATTTTGTTTTTGTAGCAACTATCTTTATCGTTTGCCATTTTATAATGTCGGCACCTTCCAAATGGTTTTGGTTTGGAGCTATTCCTATATGGTTGTTGATAGGCATTATTTTCCGAAAGTTTAACTTTTCTCATTACAAAAAAAAGGCAACTGCCTTGTTCGTTTTAGTTGTTGTTAATATTATTAGTTTTCTTGTTATTTACTTATTTTCCCTTATTCTTAGCGTACAACTTTATTTTAGCTGGAAATACATACTGCTCTTCTTGATATTGACTGCTTTAGAGTTTACTCTGTTTAATTTCTATATTAATTTTGTTCGCAAAAAGAATGCTTATGGGATAGAAGAGGAAGAATTAAATCCCTATCATAGCGGAGCTAAAATCCGATTAGAAGATTATGTGGATAAGGTCATGCCGCGTGTTGATGAAGTGT
Source organism: Bacteroidales bacterium (assembly GCA_012519525.1). Taxonomy (GTDB): domain Bacteria; phylum Bacteroidota; class Bacteroidia; order Bacteroidales; family WCHB1-69; genus UBA5266. The sequence continues at coordinate 18,361 of JAAYQB010000086.1, forward strand.
TTGATGTTATCGGCAAGTCCGAATTGAAAAATCACATGGAATGGTGTGAGGTGCATAAAGATAAATTCGGTGATGATTTTAAAGTATTTGCAAACATCAATATTTTAACCCTTATCAATCCGGCTCTGGCTAACTGCAATTATATTTGCGATATTACCCCACTCAACAATGTGCGTTATGTGAATCGCTATTTTGTAAAAATCAATGAGTTATTGCCTTATGGCGGAGTGTTTATATCTTGTGCCGAAACCAGCCTTACACGCAAACAACGCTTTTATGGCAAATACTTTTGCCCTCTCAATCGTTTGATGTATGCTTTTGATTTTCTATGGCACCGCATGACACCTAAATTACCTACTATTCGAAAGTTTTATTTTGCCGTTACCAAAGGAAGGCATCGCGTATTTCCTACAACCGAAATTTTAGGACGCCTTTATAGTTGTGGTTTTGAGATAGTAAAAGAAACAAATATGCATGGATTATTCTTTTTTGCCGTAATGAAAACCAATCGTCCTTACGACGATAAAAAACCGAGCTATGGTCCTTTTGTACAACTAAAAAGAGTAGGAAAAGGAGGAGAATTTTTTGCCGTTTATAAATTCAGAACCATGCATGCGTATTCCGAATACCTGCAACCTTATATTTATAAGAAAAATAAATTAGCAGAAGGAGGAAAATTTGCCAATGATTTCAGAATATCATCATGGGGACGTTTTTTGAGAAAATACTGGATAGATGAGCTGCCCATGATTATTAATTTATTGAAAAGACAGATGAAATTAGTGGGTGTACGTCCTTTGAGTTTGCATTACTATAGTTTATATACTCCCGAAATGCAGCAATTAAGAATTAAGGTAAAACCCGGATTATTACCTCCTTTCTATAGCGATATGCCGCAGACCTTGGAAGAAGTACAAGAGAGTGAAAGAAAATATATTGAGGCTTATATGAAAGCACCTTTTCGAACCGACTGGAAATACTTTTGGAGGATAGTGAAAAACATAGTATTTAAAAAGAAAAGAAGCAAGTGATAAATTTAGAAGTTAGAAATTAGAAAAAATATTAATGTATGAAAATACTTATTACAGGTGGTGCAGGATTTATCGGGTCTAATCTTTGTGAGTATTTTGTAGAGAAAGGCTACCAAGTGCGTTGTTTGGATAATTTAGCAACGGGCTATATCGAAAATTTAGACGATTTTATTGATTCTCCTTCATTTGAATTTATAGAGGGTGATATACGCGATTTCGATACTTGTCGTGAGGCGGTGCATGATTGCGATTATGTCTTGCATCAGGCGGCGTTGGGTTCCGTGCCTCGCTCTATCGAAAATCCTATTAGCACGAACAATGTCAATATCGTGGGCTTTTTAAATATGTTGGTAGCAGCACGCGATGCTAAAATCAAACGTTTTGTCTATGCGGCAAGCTCCTCTACTTATGGCGACTCGGTTGAATTACCGAAGGTTGAAGAGCGTATAGGAAAACCTCTTTCGCCTTATGCTATAACAAAATATGTCAATGAGTTATATGCCGATGTGTTTAGCAAAACCTACGGGATAGAGTGCATAGGATTGCGTTATTTCAATGTCTTTGGACGAAGACAAGACCCTAATGGTGCTTATGCTGCCGTAATTCCGCTTTGGGTCAAAGATTTCATAATGGGAGAAAGTCCGACTATCAATGGCGACGGTTCTTTTTCACGTGATTTTACCTATATAGACAATGTATTGCAAGCTAACGAATTAGCTATGCTTACGCCCACAGCAACTATCAGAGAGAGAGCTCGTCTGTATAATTTAGAGCTATCCGAAAAACACGCTATTAATTTAGTGTTTAATATTGCTTATGGAGGAAATACAACTTTAAATCAGCTGTTTCATATATTAAGAGAAAATCTCGCTCATTACGACCAGTCTATTGCCGATATCGAACCTATTTATGCTCAGCCTCGTGCGGGCGATATACCTCATTCAACGGCTTCTATTTTAAAAGCAAAACGCATACTTAATTATCAACCTCAATACGACGCTCTTAGCGGATTTAAAGCGGCTTGCCAATGGTACTGGGAGAACAGTTAAAATTAGAACTTAGAATTTAGAATTAAAAATTTTTCACTTTTAAACTGTGCTTCGGTTACTGAGCCTGTCGAAGAAGTCGAAGTATTTGAAGCGTCAATTCGTAATTTTTAATTGTTTATTCGTAATTGTTCATTTTACCTTTTCAACCGCAAAGAACGCAAAGAAAACTCTGCGACCTTGGCGCATTCTTTGGGAACTCTGCGGTAAAAATAATACGTTTAATAAAATCGTTGACTTTTTTTAGGACGCGACAATTCACTTTTATTTTTCACTTTCTGTGCTATTGTATTGAAAAAAATATTACCTTTGCACATTGTATTTAAGTCTAAAATAATGTTTGATAGTGATACATTTATATCCGACTATATTACTCATCGTAAGAGGAAGACAGTGTTATTAATATTTATCATTTTTGGATATAGAAAAAAACAAAACTGCTGGATAAAATCAGCGAAATTTAAAAGAATTGCACTTTTAAATCAGCAAAATATTTATGTTTGCAGAAAATATTTATAAAACACCTGAAAAATGGAAAGATTGGTTGGACAATATAGAGTGTTGATTGACAATACAAGTTTGCAATTTGTGCGGTATTTGTATGACAAAATTGATTGGAACAGTCGATTTATTGCCATTTTGGGTGCACGTGGTGTCGGTAAAACAACTTTATTGTTACAACGAATTAAAATGATACATTCATACAGCGAAGCTTTATATGTTTCGGCAGATGATATTTATTTCACCGAAAATAAGTTGTTTGATTTAGCTGATACGTTTTATAAGAATAGTGGGAGATTTCTGTATATCGATGAAATTCATAAATATCCGAATTGGTCTAAGGAACTGAAAATGATGTACGATAATTTACCACAATTACAAGTTGTATTTACAGGCTCGTCTATTTTGAATGTATATAAAGGTAGCGATGATTTGAGTAGAAGAGTGATTAAGTATGAAATGCAGGGGCTTTCATTTAGGGAATATTTAAACATGACACAAAATGTAAAGATAAAAAAATATTCGTTAGATGAAATTTTGGAAAACAAAGTGGAATTGCCAGATATTTCTCATCCGTTGGTGCAGTTTAAAGAATACTTAAAGCGTGGATACTATCCTTTTTTTAGTGAGCCAAATTATGAAATAA
>JAAYQB010000087.1 GCA_012519525.1 Bacteroidales bacterium
ATCCCGGGGCTGGAGAAGGTCCCAAGGGTTCGGCTGTTCGCCGATTAAAGTGGCACGCGAGCTGGGTTCAGAACGTCGCGAGACAGTTCGGTCCCTATCTGTTGTGGGCGTTAGAAACTTGCGAGGACCTGACTCTAGTACGAGAGGACCGAGTTGGACGAACCTCTAGTGTACCTGCTGTGGTGCCAACTGCATCGCAGGGTAGCTATGTTCGGATGAGATAAGTGCTGAAAGCATCTAAGTACGAAACTCACCTCAAGATGAGGTTTCTTTTAAGGGTCGTCATAGACGATGACGTTGATAGGTTGCAGATGTAAAAGTAGAAATACTAAAGTCGAGCAATACTAATTACCCGTAAACTTCTATAGTGTATTTTCTTTACGCAAACTTTGCTTTATCTTCGATAGATGTTACCTACAAGTCTATTAAAAAGAAAGACTTAAAGACTAATTAGGTGACTATGGTGGTGGTGTTCACCTCTTCCCATTCCGAACAGAGAAGTTAAGCCCACCCGCGCTGATGGTACTGCCCTAACCGGTGGAAGAGTAAGTCGTTGCCTATTTCTTTTAACAACCCCTCGTTTGCACAACGGGGGGTTGTTCTTTTATACCTCCTACACTTGCCCAACTCCACCCCTCCCAACCTCCTCAAAGGGTAGGAATTTCGTCCTACGGATACTGTCCCAAAAAGTGTGTAAATTCAAAAAAATATACATTTGTAAATAAATAAAAATTATTAGATATGAATTTCACACAAAAGCAAATTTATGAGATACTAGAACAAGTAGTATGTAAAGAAGAAGGATTAGAACAACTATTGAAAATGAGCATGGAAGTCTTAATGAAAACAGAACGAGAAGAACACAATGATATGTTTTCAGATTTAAGTAACGGTTATAGACCTAGAAAGACTTTTGGTACTGGAAAGATTCTTGAATTACAGGTTCCAAGAACACGTAATGGGAATTTCTATCCAATTATATTAGGTTTATTACGTAATCAAGAGGAAGAGGCGAAAAAAATAGCATTTAAGTTATATGGAGCAGGATTAACGACAGAACAAGTAGGAGAATTATTTGGCGATATTTATGGTCAAACATATAGTCCAAGTCAAGTAAGTAGGATGTTTGATTATGCAAGAGAAGAAGTTCAAAGATGGCAAGAAAGAAAACTTGAAGTTTATTATCCAATCGTATTTATAGATGCGACATTCATACCAACACGTAGAGAAGACAATGTTAGTAAGGAAGCTTATTATACAATATTAGCTGTTAAAACGGATTTTACGCGAGAAGTATTAGTAGTAATAAATAATCCGACAGAAGGAAGTTCTTTTTGGAATAATATATTTGAATTGCTAAAAGAAAGGGGTGTGCAAGAGATAGGTTTAGTCGTTACTGATGCATTAAAAGGGATTGAAACAGTAATACATAAGCAATTTGATATGGCAGAAATTCAATTCTGTAGTGTTCATTTACAACGAGAATGTTTAAAAATTGTTAAACCGATACATAAAGCTGAATTAAGTATGGATTTTAGAGAGGTATTTCGCACCGATGATAGAAATGACACAAAATTGCAAGGCATTCAAAGATGGAAGACATTTTGCTTAAAATGGTCGAAATACTATTCGAATTTTAATAAAAAAGCAGAAAATGAAAGATATGAATATTATTTTACCTATTTAAAATACAATTATCAAATACGCAATATGATATATTCAACAAATTGGATTGAAAGATTAAATAGGGATTATAAACGTACGACCAGAATGCGGGGAGCATTACCAAATATAGAGTCAACCATATTATTATTATCTAATGTAGCCATGACTCGTAAAGCATACGAATATAAGATCATACGATTTAAAGAAGAAACAGAAAAATTTAGATGGGATGATTAAAATAAAAAACAGAAAAAGGAACTTCGCTTCGGCAAGCCTTCGCTTCGTTCCTTTTTCTATAAATTAAAATAAAATGTATAATTTTGCAGAAATTAAAAGAAATAGAAAATACACACATTTTGGGATATTACTGAAATTTTTGTTCTATTTTATAAATTTATTTTTATTTTTTTTTGAATGGTAATAAAAA
>JAAYQB010000088.1 GCA_012519525.1 Bacteroidales bacterium
AATATTGTTTATTAAATCAATGGTTTCATCTCGTTTTGAACGATTAACATCAAATGTGATAATGTACTGATTATTGTTAAAATCCATATTGTAAATAGTACAATATTCTTTTTTTATGATACGCATTACTTCATTCATTAAATCGTAATTGAAAGTGATTTCATACTTATCTTTTATTGATTTTTCGACAATAGTTGCATTTTCTATAGCTATCTGTGTAGCTGTTTTATAGGCATTAATCAGTCCTGATACTCCTAATTTGGTTCCTCCAAAATATCTTATTACTACAGCGAGTACGTCTTTTAACTCGTAGGACAACAATTGTCCATAGATAGGACGTCCTGCGGTGCCTGCCGGTTCTCCATCGTCGTTGATACGATAAAGAGGGCTATCTACATGTCCGATGGTGTAGGCGTAGCAGTGATGTGTGGCGTTGTAATACGTTTTTTTGATAGATGCCATTATTTGCTTTACTTCTTCTTCGGAAGTAACGGGATAAATTAAGCTTATAAAACGACTACCTTTTTCTTTTAATACACCCTCTGACTTTTCTTCGATTGTCTTATAAGTGTAATTGTCCATGACTTATTCAGCTGCGGGTTTGGTACGTATAGAGCTTATGATTAAGTAACTACATAGAGCTAAAAACATCACTATTGCTAAAATATTATAAGTAGATGAGCCAATGTAGGTGCTGCTCATAGCCCAATCGGCACCCGAATATTTTAGAATAGCACTGACGATACCCATAATGGCACCTCCTGCCATTAAACCTGACGCCAATAGTGTTCCTTTGTCTTTTCTTGCTTTATTTACTTTTTCGTCTTTGCCTCTTGAGCTAATCAACCAAGCAATAAATCCGCCAACTAATAGCGGTACGTTGAGAGCCAATGGAATAAACATTCCTAAAGCAAAAGCAAGTGCCGGAATACCGATTCTGTCAAGCAATACAGCCAATATGGCTCCGATGATGTAGAGCAACCAAGGAGTATGACCGCCAAACATTAAAGGTTTGATAATAGCTGCCATGGCATTTGCTTGCGGAGCAACCAATCCTCCTTCGGCACCATAACCGTAAGTTTCGGATAATATCATAATGACGGCACCAACTGTTAAGGCTGAAACCAAAGTGCCGACAAATTTTAAACTTTGTTGTTTAAAAGGGGAGGAGCCTATCCAGTAACCGATTTTCAAATCGGTAATAAAACCTCCTGCCATCGCCAATGCCGAACAAACAATTCCGCCTACTACCAAAGCCGTTACAATACCTGTTGCACCTTGTAATCCAACTGCCGATAGGATGAAAGAAGAAAGTATTAATGTCATCATTGTCATACCGGAGACGGGATTGGTGCCAACGGTTGCAATAGCGGTAGCCGCTACAGTTGTAAACAAAAAGGCAAAAATAAATACAATTAATATTCCTACTATTACTTGTAATAGATTCATTTGCATACCTCCGAATAGAAAGAAAACGACCATTAATGCAGCTACTATAAGAAAGCCAAACAGAATGATTTTCATCGGAATATCTTTTTGTGTACGTAGTATTTTGGCATTTTCGTCGTTTTGCGTATTTTTTCCTGTTTTGAAAGCCATGCCGAAAGATGTTTTAATCACTCCTGCAGATTTGATAACGCCAATAATACCTGCCATTGCAATGCCGCCGATACCTATATAGCGTACATAATCTTTAAATATAATCTCAGGCTCTAATGTACTCATTAGTATTCCGTCTTGGGTGATTCCAAATTGTCCCAATAAAGGAACGATAAACCACCACGATAGGAAGGAACCTGCACAAATAATTGTGGCATAACGTAAACCTATTAAAAAGCCTGTTCCCAACAATATGGAACTTCCACTCATGTGGAAAACAAATTTAAAATCAGCAGCTAATTTGGTGCCGATTTCCGACATACGCGAAGAAATGCTTTCAGCCCAAAACTGGAAAGTAGTCATACAGAAATCATAGATTCCACCAATCAATCCGCTAATTAATAATAGTTTAGCTTGCGCACCGCCTTTTGCTCCCGACACCAATATTTCGGTAGTTGCTGTGGCTTCGGGAAAAGGATATTTACCGTGCATATCGGATACGAAATATTTTCGAAAGGGAATCAAAAATAAGATGCCTAAAAATCCGCCAAATAGAGAAGCAAGAAATATTTGCATAAAATTGACTTCTATGTGCATTTCGGGATTGCTTTCTTTTAAAATGTAAATAGCCGGCAATGTGAAAATAGCACCTGCTACTATTACTCCCGAACTTGCTCCGATAGACTGAATAATAACATTTTCTGACAAAGCACTTTTCCTTTTCGCCACAGTAGATACGCCTACCGCTATAATGGCAATAGGAATAGCCGCTTCAAATACTTGTCCAAAGCGTAAGCCCGAATAGGCTGTGGCTGCTGAAAAAATAATAGCCGTAATGATACCCCAAAAAACAGTCCATCCGTTGATTTCAGGATATTGTTTGTGAGGAGATAAAATAGGCTGATAGCTTTCGCCTTTTTTTAATTCTTTGTATGCATTATCGGGTAAACCTTTTATTACTTCATCTTCTGTATTCGACATAGTTATAAATTTTAAATGAATATTATTTTACTTCTTTTAATAATTGTAATTTTGATTCGTATTGTTGAATAGTTTCTTTGGCTTTGTTGATTTTCTTCTCAAATTCGACTTTTAGTAAATCGCTGTTCTTTGATTCGGCAAAAAAGCCAAGATTGTTTTCCCATAAGGCAACTTCTTCTTTTAATTGTGTGATTTTATTTTGTAAAAATCGTTTTTCTTTTTGTAAGGCTTGAGAAGAATTGCTGTCTTCCAATATGTTTTTTATACGCTCTTGATAATTGATTTTTCGAATATCTTCTTCTTTTATGTTCAGCTCTTCGAATCGTTTATCAATTGCTGCACGAAACTCTTTCCATAAGCGTTCTTTGTCTTTGATAGGTGTGTAGCCAATGCCGGTCCATTCACGTTGAAATTCTTTGATAATCTTTAAGTTTTCTTCTTTTGATTCGGCAAAAGGAGTCTCTTTTACTTTTTGAATCAAAGCTTCTTTTTTGGCAAGATTATCTTTTTCGTGTTGGTCTATGTTTTTAAAATAATCTTCTTTGGCATCAAAGAAAACATCGCATGCTTTGCGAAAACGTTTCCATAAAATATCGGATTGTTTTTTAGATACAGGTCCTACTTCTTTCCATTCTTGTTGGAGTTTGAGAATATCGGCTGTTGCTTTTCGCCAGTCATTGCGAGTAGCTATTGCTTCGGCTTGAATACATAAATTGACTTTTTTGTTGTAATTGTCAAGCTGTTCGGATTTCATTTTTTCAAAGAATTGTTTTTTAGACTCATAAAAACTATCTAAAATATCTTTGAAGCGATTCCAAATGTCGTCATTGTGTTGTTTGGGAGCAGGACCGATTGTTTTCCATGTGTTGAACAATTCATTCGTTGCTTTGCTTGCCTCGTTGATTTGTTTGAACGATGAAAAGTCAATATTGGTAATCTCTTGAGCTTTATTGCACAATGCTAATTTAGCTTGGTAATTATTTTCTTGGTCTTTTAATAAATTCTCGTAATGTTCTTTGCGTTTTTGATTAATGCGGTCGGAGGCATCTTTGAAACGCAACCAGATTTCTTCCGTTTTATCTTCGGCAGTAGCACCGATTTCTTTCCATTCATTATGGTATTGTTGCAAGGTGTTGAATGCTTTGTAAATAGAAGGCTCTAAAAGAAGTGCTTCCGCTTTTTCGCATAAAGCTATTTTAAGTTCTAAATTCTTTTTTAAATCAAGGTCTCTTAATTCTTTATTGATTTTTACTTTATCGAAAAATTTCTCGACATAGAAATGATAGTTTTGCCATAAGTCGTTGGTCTCGGCTTGAGGAACAGGACCTATTGCCTTCCAATGTTCTTGTATTTCCTTGAATTTATCGTAAATGTTTTTCAAAGATTCATTCGAATCTATCAATAGTTTAAGTTGTTCTAACAGCTGTTTCTTTTCTTCTAAATTCGCTTGCTTTCGTTGTTCTTGCGAATCGATAAAAGCTTGTTTGTTATCTTTATATTGGTTAAAGGCTTTGGTAAAGCGTTCTTCCAAATCCTTTATAGTGTTTTCATCTTTTACAGCATCTTGATTGTCATCGTCTTCTTCCTCTGTAGCAATATTAGCTGCAATGCGTTTTTCTTTTTCTTCTTTAATGATTTTTAAAAATCTGATTTTAAGTAAAGATACATGCTTTTTGATTTTATTAACATCTTTCTCTTTGACTACATCTTCCAATGTATCAATTACTTCTTCTAAAGTCAATGTGTCGTAAGCATCGTCGGCAATTTCTGTTTCTTCAGCTATGTCAGCCAAATCCGATTCTTCGTCCTCTTCTTCATCCATACAAACTTCTTGCTCTGCTGCTTTTTCTTCTTGCTCTGTTGATTTTTCTTTTTCAACTACAGCTTTTTCTTCCGTTTCTTGTTCGTTGTTTTGGTCTGCTTCAGCGTTTACTGTGTTTTCAGTTGTGTCGTTTTCGTTCGCTTTTTGCTCTTCGATAGGAGTAGAAGTAGGGGTTTCAGCAGTTTTTTCTTCTGAAATTTGTGCTTCCTTAGGAGTATTTTCAGTTGCTTCCGTATTTTCCGCTTGATTATTTTCAACTGAATTAATGTCGAAATTGTCTTCCATGTATTTGATTTTTATAGAATTAATAATTAAATTATGAAGGTTATCTGATTCAATATAAGTATAAATTTAAAGTGGACAAAGGTATAAAATATTTTTATTCAACAGCATAGTTCTTGAAAAATTATTTTCCATTGAGCTTATTTGTATATTTTTCGATGGTGTCAATGTAGTGCGATAAACTATCTTCTTCTTTCATTTGCAGGTTTAAATGGTAGATGTGCGGATAGGCTTCGCTTCTGGTAATTTTAAAATTGGCTTTTATTGTTAATGATAATAGATTGGTAATGATATTGTTTGATTGATAATTTGCATTGATTAATAAGTCATAACGATAAGACCATAAATTGCGTTTTAATTTGCTTTTTAATTTGCCCCAAAAAGTAATGTCTGTTTTTAATACGGTGTCAATGAATAGACTATCTTGTAAAATAGGCGGATTTTTCTTTAGAGGAACATAAACAAGTATGCGTATTCTTTTTTGATTGCCTTCGTAGCGTTTGACGGTTTCAATAATTTCTGCGATTTGCTCGTCATTTTCATATACGCATAAAAGGCAAATACTCAATGCTTTGCTGAATATAGGAATATCGCTATGTAGTAAAAACTCTTTTTTCCGAGAAGCTTTTAAATATCGTTGAATTGACTGAGATTGAAAAAAATGCATATCTTCGTATCGTTAACTATTAAAATATAAGTTTCCGACCTGCAAAATTACATCAATTTTTTTATACTTGCTTATAAATAGTAAATGAAAATAAAGAAAAAATAAGAAATTAAGAAAATTTTTCTTTTTGAAAGTAAAAAAATATATCTTTGCATCTTCTATTTTATTAACATAAAGAATTAAAAAACAATGAAAAAGAGTTTTTATTTTGTAGTCTTATTTTTATTAGTTGCGGTAGTGGGTTATTCGCAAGTTCCAAAAGAAAGTAAAGGTTGGTATGAACCCGACACTATCAACACTTTTTTAGAGGATAATACCCCTTATGATAGAATGATTTATACTTATGATGAATTGGGAATGAAGACAAGAGAAATGCATTTGAGTTGGAATAATGAAAATAGCTGTTTTGAGAATATTACCTATCGTCGGTTTTTCTATAATGTGGAAAAACGAGTGGAAAAAATGATTGAGCAAGATTGGGATAAAAATAGCAATCAATGGATTAATTTTCTTCAAGAAGAATTTGAGTACGACGAGAAAGGAAATTTAGCGAGTGAACATAACAGCATTTGGGATACAGAAAACAATGTGTTTGTTAAAAACAGACGCATGATGTATACGTATGATGAATACAACAATAAGATTAAAATATCCTATCAGTCTTGGGATAAATCCGCTCAAGAATGGGAAGAAAAACATTACTACAATTATTTATATGTTTATGATGATAAGCATCTTATATTGTCGCAAACCATGACCGGTAGCTTTGGTTCCGACTCAAGTAAGTACGAATACACTTATGATAAAAACGGATATAAAATATCGGAAAAATTCGGGCATACCGATTGTGCAGGAATATGGTCGAATTACGATTCCATTACCTATACGTATGATGTACAATATAACCTGATAAGACGCGAGTCAAAAATATGGAGCGATGATTCGGCAGCTTATATTCATGCTTCTTGGGATGGACGTATAACCTATGCTTATGATGAAAACAACAATCGTATTTCGCATGTGAGAGAAACCTATAATTACGATTTATCCGCATGGGAAGTAGACGATTGGAATTCAAAATTAGAATGGACTTACGAAAACGATAATGCCGTAGTGATACGCTCATACGCTTGGAATAAAGACAGTTTGCTGTGGCAACCCGCTACTTCGGGGCATGTTGATATTCATTATAATAATATGCACTCAGGTTTTGAAGGAATGTTGTCAGGACATGAATTTCGGATTAGCTATCAGCGTTTTGAACTTCTCAATGTCTGTGATAGAAAAAATATGCTAGAACTGAAGATTTATCCTAATCCTTCTGTCAATCATGTATATATAGATGGAATTATGGAAAACAGTTCTCTTTCTATTTACGATTATACCGGAAAACTACTTCGAAGAACCGCCGTCAATACTTCTACTAAATGGATAGATATTACTTCTTTAGAAAACGGTATGTATTTGTTTGTTATTAGCAATTCTTCACAAAAAACGACAAGAAAAATCGTAAAACAATCCCGTTAAAAATTGTTTTTTATGTTTTTGTTAGTATAAAGATTTGATTATCATCAATTAAATTATTTTTTGTGAAAAGTAATAGGAAAGCACTGTTTATATAAAAAAAATAGCTACTTTTGCAAAACGAAAAAACATAGCGTTGTAGGAGTTTCCTCCTTAGCTCAGTTGGTTAGAGCATCTGACTGTTAATCAGAGGGTCGCTGGTTCAAGTCCAGCAGGGGGAGCAAAAAAAACCAACTCAAAAGAGTTGGTTTTTTTTATTAATAATATGAATTTTATTCGGATATTGAGCTAAAGCATTTAATAAATTAGTTTATAGCTGAATATTCAGCTATATATTTCTTTCTTTGTTTTTGATAAATAATTATGTTTTAGCTGCTGTTTTCTATTAGTATAGTGTTTTTTCAATTTTTCAAATAATTAGTAATCAAAATACCGGCATGAGTATTTAAAAGTTTGTTAATTGCCTTGCTTTCATATTTTTCTAATTGTCCGTATTCTGTTTTGTGTATCTTTAAAAAATCCTCTAAAGTGTCTTTGCAATAAAGTCCCAATAGCTTTCCGTAATCTTTTGGTGTTATTGTTCCTATTTTACTGATAACATTTTCTAAACGGTTTTCTGTAATGTATTTAAGAATTTCCTCGCAAAGTATTTGTGCGTCATCACTTAGCGTTTCTTGCTGATTGAAAAATGATTTAAGAATATTTTTGTCAATAAAATTATTGTTTTCCATCCATTTTTCATTTTTGTTCTTGATTAAAACTCTTGAGCCATTTCTTAAAAAATTCGGTTGTATAGGTCGAATAACGACACCTTCACAAATATTCTGTTGTAAGTCTGGTAAATTAAGCCATTTTGATATTTTTGAGCTAAAATTATTAGGATATTCCAAACACTCATTTAATGAACCTCTAAATAAAGTTTTTGCATATAAAAATCCGATTGATTCAAATAGACTGTTGATAGTATCAGTATCCAGATATTGATTGCTATTTACAAGTATATCAAAAGCATAAAATTCATTATCAGGACTATAATAAATGCCCTTTTGAACGGCAATAGCCGTACTTATTTTTTTTACATTTGGGTGTGGATATATTCCGCCAAATAATTCTCCGAATATTGTAATCTGTTTTACGTCCGTGTATTTTTCAGATATTAATTTGTACATTTGAAACACTTTGGATTCATAATTTTGTTGTACATATTTTGAGTTGTAAAAATTTTCATCGTCCGTAATTAATTCAGTTCTTTTAGCTGAAATTATGTCTTTTCCATTTGTAATGAAAGATAAATTTGCACCATGTACTTTCTCCTGAACAACATATTCGAGCTTATGAAATCCTTGTACCTTTATTTCATTCAAGAATTCTAACTGATATGAGTTTTCAATCGAATTATATTTTTTTAACTCCATATTGAAATATTTTAATTAAAAACATAAGAGTAACTATTTAGTAAGGTTACATAAGCAAAATTACTCGCTAAAACTTCTATTTTCAAAGATGCTTGTCAACCTCATTGCTAATTTGTCTGACTAATCAATTTTTTAATGTTGATATTTTTGCAAATTTAGTAATTTATTTTAAATGTACACCCTTATAAAATTTGATTTTAAAAAATAATCATTGTCTTTAAAGATAAGAATGTCTCAAAAAGTCTCCTGACTTTGACAATATTTAAATACACTTTTTGGGACAGTACCACAAAAACAATGTTTTTAACCGAAAGACATAAAACAATTGCTTCTTTATTTGATGAAAATTTTTGGAAAAATTTTCAGGGTGTCCCAGTGTTGAAGTTAGGAAAAAGCGATTAAACAAGTTGCTTTTTATGCTAATCATTTATTTGTTAATTCGTTTGCAATCATTTCAGCTTGTTTTAATACGGTTTCAGTTGCCAATTTTTGCATATCGGGTGGATAACCGTATTTTCTTAAAAGTCTTTTTACAGCGACTTTTAACTTTGCTTTTACACTTTCCTTGATTGTCCAGTCAATCGTTGCATTCTTTCTAATTGATTCTGTTAGAACTACTGCAAGTTCTCTCAATTTTTCTTTTCCCATTAATTCTTTTGCACTGTCGTTGTTGGCAACGGCTGTGTAAAAAGCATATTCAAAATCTGTCAGACCCATTTCTTTCGGTTCTTTGTCCTTTTCGGTGATGCTTTTGCTTATTCTTATCAGTTCTTCTATTACTTCGGCGGCTGTAATGATTTTGTTGTGATATTTCTTTATGGCGTTTTCCAACATTTCCTTTAAAGTCCTACTTTGGACAAGGTTCTTTTTTGCTCTCGATTTTATTTCATCGTTGAGTATTTTTTTCAATACTTCAATAGCAATATTTTTATGTTTCATTCCTTTCAGTTCTAAAAGAAATTCTTCCGAAAGTATTGATATATCAGGTTTTTTTAATCCTGCGGCATCAAAAATATCGATTACTTCTTCGGTTACCAATGCTTTGTCTATTACTTGTCGGATGGTTGTTTCGATTTCTTCATCGGTTATTCCTGAACCTGTACTGTCAAATTTTGCCAAACGTGCCTTTACTGCTTGAAAGAAAGAGATTTCATCTTTGACATCCATTGCCTTTTCGTGGGGAATAGCTATAGCAAAGGCTTGTGACAATGCCGTAACCTCATTGATGTAGCGTTTTTTACCATCTTCCAATCCTAAAATATGTTCTTCGGCAGCTAAAATCATTGAAAGTTTTTTGGATGTATCTGCTTCAAAATAATCCTCGTAGTTAAAACCACCTCGTCCTACGGATATTTCTCCGGAGGAGGGGAATGTACCACCCCGTCCTTCGGACACCCCTCCGGAGGAGGGGAATTCGTTAAACATTTGCGACACTACTTCCATTTTTTCCAACATCGTTCGAACAGCTTCTTCTTGTAGAATGCTTGGGTCGCCTTTTCCGCCGGCATCGGAATAAAATGAAAGTGCTTTTTTCAAATCT
>JAAYQB010000089.1 GCA_012519525.1 Bacteroidales bacterium
AAGAAGTTGAAGAAAAAGAAGTTGAAGAAAAAGAAGTTGAAAAGGAAAAAGCTGAAGTAGAAAAAGTTGAAGAGAAAAAAGTTAAAAAAGAGGAAAAGGTAAAAGAAGAAAAGGTAAAAGAAGAAGTTAAAGAAGCTGCTGAAGAAGTTGAAGAAATAAAAGAAGAAGCAGCTACTGAAGATGAACCTACAACCGAAACATCTACGGAAAAAGAATAATTTAACTAAAAATTAATAGATTAAGGCGTTGTTTTTTTTAATAACGCCTTTTTTTTATGCTATTTAAATTGTAAGGAGTAAAAATTTTTCAAAAAAAATTGAAATAAACTACTGTTCCATAAGTTTTTAGTTAAAAACACTATTTTTACAAAACAAACGTTAAATAGGATGTATCAATGGAAATATGTAAGTATGCACGCAGGGTAATGAAAACGAAAAAGCCGTAAAAAATGAAATAAATTGTTTAATCATTTAAAATAAAATACTATGAGTATGAACAAAGTAATAATAAAAATAATATTTTTCAGTATTGTATTATTTTCGTGTAACGAACAACGAACCATACCGGTAGGTCGGTATGAATTACTGTTGGATTTAACTGAAAAAAATATGTCTTTGCAAGACAGAGAAGAGCTTACTACGAATCTTGTTTCGGAAAATCCACTTTTTCTATTCGCTTTATTGGATACAAATCTATCATGGAAAGATTTATTGCCATCGGAATTAATTATTCAGGATTCTATAATAGAATTCATTGATGTAGATGGTGTTTCGTCTGGTAAAGCAGCGTATACTTATAAAAAAGTAAATGATACGACTGCAAAATTTGTATTGGAAACGGGGGAAGCTTTCGATTTTGTATCTCAAAAAGATTACTATATATTAAAAATGGAAAATTTAAATCTGTATTTTTCTAAAATTAAAGAAAGTAATTAAAAAACAGAGCAATATAGCTAAGAGGGTGTTAAAAAAACACTCTCTTTTTTTATATATTCTCATTACAAAATCAAAAAAAATGAAATAAAAAACAAGCTAATCTTCCAAAATTATTTATTGCATATTGAATAATACACAGAAAATTGTTAGAAAAAAGTACAAATAACGCTTTTAAATATAGAAAGTTTTTTCTATTTTTGGAAAATAATAAATTAAAGCAATAACAATGTCGTCAAAAGTCAAAATAGCCTCAGGTAGAGCGAGTAAGACTATCGCCGAAAAGATAGCAAAAGCCTATAATCAAAAATTAGTAGATGTAGAAGTTCTTGTCTTTAGCGATGGAGAATTTCAACCTTCTTATTGTGAAAATTTGCGAGGGTGTGATGTGTTTATCATTCAATCAACATTTCCGCCTGCCGATAATCTTTTAGAATTATTATATATGATAGATGCGGCAAAGAGAGCTTCTGCACATCGTATCATAGCTGTTATCCCTTATTTCGGAATAGCAAGACAAGATAGAAAAGATAAACCCAGAGTGTCTATCGGAGCTAAATTAGTGGCTAACTTATTGACTGTTGCGGGTGCCGACCGTATTATTACTATGGATTTACACGCAGATCAGATTCAAGGATTTTTTGATGTACCCGTTGATAATGTATTTGCATCTCGTTTGTTTTTACCCTATTTAAAACAAAGAAACTTTGAAAATCTCTGCTTGGCTTCGCCCGATACGGGAGGAACACGTAGAGCAGCCTCTTATGCCAAATATTTGGGAGCTGACCTTGCTATCGGTTTTAAACAACGACCTCAAGCCAATGTCGTCGGTTCTTTACAAATAATAGGGGATGTGCAAAATAAAAATGTAGTAATAGTCGATGATATTATCGATACTGCCGGAACGATTTGTAAGGCTGCAAATACCATTAAATCTTTGGGAGCTAAAAGCGTTCGTGCTATGTGTGTACATCCTGTTTTATCGGGTAATGCTTACGAGAACATCGAAGCATCGGCTTTGGAAGAATTAATAACAACCGATAGCATTCCGTTAAAAAGAACTTTAAATAAAATCACGGTATTGTCTATAGATAAATTGTTTGCTAGAGTTATTGATGGAGTGGTAACCAGCAGTTCTATCAGTTCTTTATTCGATTATGATCACTTTATGGACATTGATAATATTGATTTTAAAAATAAATAAGCTATTTCGATACGAAACAATCTGTTTTTCGTATTTTTATATAACACAAGATATTATATACTAATGTTGCAACTCAAATGATTGTATATTTTCAGAAAAATAAAACACTATTTGTTGTTCAAACAAATCACCTATTTTCAAAAGAAGAAATTTCAAAACTAACATGGTTGTTTTCCGGAGCTACATTAAATCCTGAGAAAGAACTAACGGGAGTATTTATAGGTCCTCGTAGCGAAATAATTACGCCATGGAGTACCAATGCTGTAGAAATCACACAAAACATGGGTGTCGAAGGAATAGAGAGAATAGAAAAATTAATGGAGGTGGAGCCTTTGTCGCCTCAGACAGATGTATTGGCTTATGCTAAAACCATATACAACTCTATGTTACAGCAGATTTATGTTAATCCGAATCAAACTGTTTTTGAAGTTAACTTACAGCCGGCACCTGTTCTATCTGTTGAAAACATAAGAACTTATACTGCTGAAGAAGGATTGGCATTGAGTGAAGATGAAATTGTTTATTTAGAAAAATTAGAACTGAAATTAGGAAGAAAACTTACCGATTCCGAAGTGTTCGGATTTTCACAAGTAAACTCGGAACATTGTAGGCATAAAATTTTTAATGGAACTTATATTATTGATGGAGAAACAAAGCCGATGTCTTTATTTGGGTTGATTAAAAAAACTTCCAAAAAAAATCCCAACAAAATAGTTTCAGCCTACAAAGACAATGTAGCATTTATTGAAGGACCAATTTCTCAACAGTTTGCCCCAAAAACACAAGATAATCCCGATTTTTTTGAAGAAAGAACAATACAAACGGTTATTTCTATTAAAGCCGAAACACATAATTTTCCAACGACAGTAGAGCCTTTTAACGGAGCAGCTACGGGTTCCGGAGGAGAAATTCGCGATAGGATGGCAGGTGGAATCGGAAGTATTCCAATGGCAGGAACAGCTGTATATATGACATCTTATGCTCGCATGGACGACAAAAAGCATTGGGAAAATGCAATTATTCCACGTAAATGGTTGTATCAATCGCCGGAACAAATATTGATAAAAGCTTCGAATGGAGCCAGCGATTTTGGAAATAAATTTGGACAGCCTTTAATAAACGGTTCTTTGCTTACCTTTGAACATCAAGAAAATGAAAAACAATATGGCTATGATAAAGTAATAATGTTGGCTGGAGGAATAGGTCATGCCAATAAAAATTATGCAATGAAAAAAGCCGCAGAGGTAGGCGATAAAGTAGTTGTGTTAGGCGGAGACAATTATCGGATTGGAATGGGCGGAGGAGCCGTATCGTCTGTTGCAACGGGAGAGTTCTCTTCTCATATTGAACTAAATGCAATACAACGCTCTAATCCTGAAATGCAAAAAAGAGTGTTCAATACAATACGTGCAATGGCTGAGTCGGAAAACAATCCCATACGATTGCTGCACGATCATGGAGCCGGCGGTCATTTAAATTGTTTATCGGAACTATTGGAAGATGTAGGAGGAGAAATAGCAATAGAAAAACTTCCTATAGGAGACGCCACTTTATCGGCGAAGGAAATTATTGGGAATGAGTCTCAAGAACGTATGGGACTATTGCTGAAAGAGAATGATTTGACATTATTACAAAAAGTAGCTAAACGCGAACGAGCACCTATGTATACTGTCGGCAAAGCTACAGGAGATGAACGCTTGGTCTTTTCCTTTAAAGGTACAAATCCCATTGATTTGGCAATCGAAGACATGTTTGGAAATCCCCCTAAAACTATTATTACCGACGAGACCTTAAATACCGAATTTTCATTTTTACCTAAAATAAATGAACCACTTGAAACAATCATTGAAAAAGTATTGAGTTTAGATGCCGTAGCATGTAAAGACTGGTTAACCAATAAAGTAGATCGTTCCGTAACGGGAAAAATTGCACGTCAACAATGTTGTGGTCCGTTGCAATTACCCCTTAGCGATTTAGGTGCTGTTGCTGTTGATTATCAGGGAAAAGCGGGAATTGCAGTGGCTACAGGTCATGCACCGATAGCAGCTCTTATCAATCCTATTCACGGTTCAGTTTTATCGATAGCGGAAGCATTAACCAATAGTATTTGGGCACCTTTTACAGATGGATTAAAAGGAATTTCGTTGAGTGCTAATTGGATGTGGCCCTGTAAAAACAAAGGAGAAGATGCTCGTTTATATGCGGCTGTAGAAGCTGTGAGCGATTTTGCTTGCGATTTAGGAATTAATATTCCTACAGGAAAAGACTCTTTATCAATGACACAGAAGTATCCCAACGGAGAAGAGGTGTACTCACCCGGAACAGTCATTATAACGGCAGTGGGAGAAGTTGAAGATGTTAAAAAAATCGTTAATCCTGTTTTTAAAAACGAACAAAACACTGAAATCATTTATATAGATATGTCTTTTGACAATATGCAACTTGGTGGTAGTGCTTTGTTTCAAGTGTTTAATTCTGTCGGGGATGAAGCACCGACAGTTAAAAATGCAGCTTATTTTAAAAAGGTTTTCAATGTAATTCAAACATTGATTAAAGAAGAAAAAATAATGGCAGGACATGACGTATCTGCCGGAGGACTAATAACAACCTTAATGGAAATGAGTTTTGCGGATAAAAGAATTTCTTTAAATATTGATTTAGCTAATTTCACGGAAAAAGATATAATTAAAATCCTTTTTGCCGAAAATCCTGCAATTGTCATTCAAGTGGATACTGCCGATTCAATTTCTCATTATTTACAAAAAGAAGGAATTCGTTTCCATACAATAGGGCAGGTAGTAGAGACAAAAAACAAAGAGCAAAAATTACGATTGAAACACCATAACTCAAATCACACTTTTGATTTGTCGTATTTTAGGAATATTTGGTTTAAAACATCTTATTTGTTCGATACTAAACAAAGCGGGGAACAAAAAGCAAAAGAACGTTATGAAAATTATCATCAACAGTCATTGTTTTTTGATTTTCTACCTTCATTCACCGGAAAAATGCAACTGACGGAGCGAAAAATAAACGCAGCCATTGTACGAGAACAAGGCACCAATGGAGATCGTGAAATGGCATACGCACTTTATTTGGCGGGATTCAATGTAAAAGATGTGCATGTTAGCGATTTAATAGAAGGACGAGAAGATTTGAAAGAGATAAACATGTTGGTTTTTCCGGGAGGATTTGCTAATTCGGATGTGTTAGGTTCAGCAAAAGGATG
Source organism: Bacteroidales bacterium (assembly GCA_012519525.1). Classification (GTDB taxonomy): domain Bacteria; phylum Bacteroidota; class Bacteroidia; order Bacteroidales; family WCHB1-69; genus UBA5266. The sequence goes on from JAAYQB010000089.1 coordinate 5,366, forward strand.
GGCGGGAGCTTTGATTTTTAATGAAAAGGCAAATAAAGCAATAAAAGATTTTTATGAGCGAAGCGATACATTATCGTTAGGAGTATGCAATGGTTGTCAATTGATGGTGGAATTAGGTTTGCTTTATCCTCAACATGAACAAAAACCTAAAATGATGCACAACGAATCTAAGAAATTTGAATCGGCATTTGTCAATGTAGATATTTTGCCCTCTCATTCGGTAATGCTTTCTGCAATGAAAGGAAGTCGCTTAGGAATATGGATAGCTCATGGAGAAGGAAATTTTTACTTACCCTATGAAGAAAGCACCTATGACATTCCGATGAAATATAGTTACGATAGCTATCCGGGCAACCCTAATGGCTCTACTTATCAGACTGCTGCTATTTGCAGCATTGATGGAAGACATTTGGCAATGATGCCGCATTTGGAAAGAGCTATTTTCCCATGGCAATGGGCTTATTATCCTGAAAATAGGAGAAAAGACGAAGTGTCGCCATGGATAGAGGCATTTATTAACGCAAGAAAATGGATAGAAAAAAATATTAAATAACATTAAAATCGAGCTAAATCTTGTGTGTAAACAATTGATTGATAAATAATATATATTGGTAATGAAAAAAATAGGTCTTCTTTTTTGTGTGTTTTTTGTTTTTACACAAAATGTCAAAAGCCAAGTGTTTAATAGCTTTTCTTCTCAACCTGAGCATACTATTCCCGAAATGCTGTCTTTTTTTGAAAGTGCTAGCAAATCGTATAAAGATGGGATTGATAGTATGAAAACATTTTTTCCAATATTTTGGGGTAATTTATCGGAAAAAGAACAAAAAGCATTTATTGAAATTGCTAACCGAATGTTGAAAAAGAAAATGAAACCTTTTCCTCATTTTGCAACATTTATCAGTACTTATTCCGAGCTTGTAGAAACCTATCCTTCCGATGGAAATTTTCAAAAGTTTATAAAATGTTTACAGTATCATATAGAAAAAGAAGCGAATAAATATGTGGGTTTGTTGGAGTTGTATTCAGATTTTTTAAAAAACAATATTTTAAATACCTTTACAGGCACACGATGGATAGCGGAAAATTGCAATACATATTATTTTGATTTCGATAGCTTGCCTAAAATTATATTTCCGTCTTTGGATTTATTGGCTACAAATGATAAAGATAGTTTATTGGTTAAAAATACGGCGGGAGTTTTTTACCCAAGCACGTTGATTTTTCATGGTAAAAACGGGACAGTTGATTGGTCTCGAGTAGGATTAGACCCTGACGAAGTTTATGCCGAAATTCCCCTTTTTACTATTACTTTAAAAAGTCCTTCCATTGATGCTGAAAACACTGTTTATTACAATAAAAAATATTTTTCCGCCCCTTTACTCGGAAAATTAGAAGAGAAAGCAGTTACAACAACGGTAACGCCCGACAACGCAACCTATCCTCGTTTTACATCCTATAATAAGTTTATCACTATTAAAGATTTATATGAAAATGTTGATTATCGCGGAGGTATTTATGTAAAAGGAAAATCTTTTATAGGACAGGGAAGTGTAGATTTTTTAGCACAAATACATTTTAAACGAGAAGGAAAAACAGTAATTAGCACAAAATCCACTTCATTTTTATTAAAAGAAAATGTCATTGAATCTGCTTTATGTAATACGACAGTGTATCTTAAGAAAGATTCTATTTATCATTCGGCTATACATTTACGTTATAGTGTTCCTAAAAAAGAAGTATGGCTAATCCGTGGAGAAAACGGTTCGGAACGTATGCCTTTTTATGATACTTATCACCAACTTGAAATATATTCGGAAGCACTTTATTGGAATTTAAACGAAGAAGCAATAGAATTTAAATTTCTTCCTGCAACAGGGGGGACTAATACTGCTGTCTTTGAATCGATTAATTTTTTCGAACAACATAGGATAGATAAAGTACGTGTTTTTAGTAGGACTAATCCCATGCACACCCTTTATGAATTTTTTCGTTTAAATAAGACAAGAAAAGCAAGTCTGAAAGAAATTGCCGATTTTTTCAAGTACTCTGAAAGCGACGTAAGAAGCTTTTTGTTTCAATTAGTTGAATATGGATTTGTGGATTACAATATGTTAACTGATGAAATCTTTTATCATGATAAATTAGGCAATTATTTGATGAATGAAATAGGGAAAAAAGATTACGATATTTTACGATTTATCTCGTCGGTTCCGTCTCATATGAGCAATGCAAGTTTAAGTTTACTTAATTACGACCTTACTATCAAAGGGGTAGAATTAATCGTAGTGAGTGATACTCAGATAGTAAATATTTTTCCAAGTGATAAAAAAATAATTATGCAAAAAAATCGAGATTTTATGTTCCATGGAAAAGTAGAAGCAGGATTATTCGATTTTTGGGCAAGCAATTGTAAATTTTCTTATGAAAAATTCAAAATGGATTTTGCTGTTATCGATTCAATCGTGTTATATGTAGAAGATAAAAGTGTAATCCCGGATTATAGAGGATATCCTTTACATCGTGTACAGAGTTATATTGAAGATGTTTCAGGAACCTTGTATATTGATCAGCAAAACAATAAATCCAGTAGATTAAGTTTTCCCCGCTATCCCTATTTTGAAAGTAAATCCCCCGGGAAAGTATATTACGATCATGATTTTGTGTACAATGGTGTTTATGATAGAAATCGATTTTATTATTATGTTGATTTGTTTACAATAACACATATGGACAATTACAATACGGACTCGTTGTTGTTTAACGGATATTTATATTCCGACGGAATTTTTCCGGATATTCATAAACCATTGAAAGTAAGACCTGATTTTTCTTTAGGATTTATCTATAATACCGGAGCTTCAGGAGCGCCTGCTTACTATGGAAAAGGGATGTTTACAAATAAAATTGATTTAAGTAATCAAGGGCTAAGAGGTAGCGGTACATTAGATTACAGTCAATCGCATGGAGAAGGAAAAGATTTAGTGTTTTTCCTCGACTCTATGAACGGATACTTTGAAAATTATCGAATAGAAGAACAAAATATTGGAAATGAATTTCCTTCTGTAAATGCAAATAATGTATATGTGCATTGGGAGCCTTATCAAGATGCTATGTATGTTAGAAGTGGAAAAACCCCTTTTTGTATGTATAACGAAGCTTTTCTTAATGGACGTTTAGTCGTTTCTACGAATGGAGTAACGGGAGCAGGAAATATGAAGTATGGAATAGCTGAATTAGCAAGTAGAGATTATACTTTTTTACACCATGAGTTAAAGGCTGACCATTTGAATTTTAGATTAAAAGATACGCTTATGAACGATTATCATATCAGTGCTTTCGACCATAAGACGCATATAGATTTTGAAAAACGATTTGGGAATTTTGTCTCTAATGGAACGGCATCTTATATCACATTTCCAATTAATATGTTTTACACGCGTTCTCTTGAATTTGAATGGTTAATGGATAAAGATAATTTGTCGTTCAAGTACGATGATCCTTATGCGGAAGTAGATTTGAATGCCACAGATATTCAAGAATTGTATCAAATGAAATCTTATGGTAATGAGTTAACGTCAACACATCCTGCTCAAGATTCATTGCGATTTACCACTAAAAAAGCAACTTACGATTTAAAAAAATATGAAATTAAAGCCGAAGGAGTACGATTTATTGATGTTGCCGACGCAGCAATTTTCCCTAAGGAAGGTATTGTAAAAATATATAAACGAGCTGAAATCGGAACATTAAAAAAAGCAAAGATATTAGCAAATACGGATACGGAATATTATAAAATATTTGATGCTACGGCACAAATACAATCAAGAAACAGTTACGATGGGAAGGGATACTATAACTATATAGATGAAAATAAAGAAACACAACTTCTCTTTTTTGATTCTTTATGGGTAAATCGCAGTAATTTAACACGAGGAAGAGCTGTTATTGCCGGTGATAGCAGCATATTTACCTTAAGCCCTCATTTTTCGTTTAATGGAGAAGCGTTATTGTCGGCAGAAGACGAATTTCTTACGTTTCAAGGAGGGGTAAAGTTATTGCATGCTTGCGATACCTCTTCCGTTGCTATTCGATTTAATGGAAAAATAGATCCGGATTCTATACTTATCCCTATCAATGAAGATATTAAAGATATAAATAATAGAAAAGTAGTAGCTGCTATCGCTTCCGATAGAAGTGGTAATATATATACTGCTTTTGCTCGAGCAAAAAATGCAGTAAACAATGCAGCATATATTGATGTACAAGGATATTTGACTTTTAACAAGGAATTAGAATCATTTGTAGTAGCAGATAAAGAAAAATTGGAAAATCTCGAATCCGAAGGAAATGTTATTTTACTCGAAAAAAATAATTGTATAGCAAGAGGAAGTGGAAATTTAGACTTAGGAACCAATTTAGGAAGAGTAAGTTTTATTCCTGTAGGAACCATTACGAATTACATGATTAATGATTCGGCACTTATTCGCATAGCAGCGGCTATGGATTTCTTTTTCAATGATGATTGTATGCGTATTTTAGCAGAGACCGTAGATGGTTCTTATCAATTAGAAGGAATTGATATCGTTGAAAACGAAAACTATCAACATGCATTAATGAAGCTATTAGGTCCTGCCGATTTCAAAAAATCATATCCTGAATTAGCACAATATTACCGCTTTAAAAGATTACCTAAAAAGTTGCAAATGCCTTTCTTATTTGCAGATATTGAATTAGAATGGAATCAGTCAACAAAATCGTTTAACAGCAAAAGTAATATAGGAATTGCAGTTTGTGGAAAAAGAGAGGTTAATAAATATGTTCCCGGTTTATTTGAAATACAAAAACGAAGTAACAAAACCAATATTCAAATATATTTTGAAGTTGGTTCTGATTGGTTTTACTTTAATTATACAGGAGCATCCAATTCTATGCAAGTCTGCTCTTCGATAGGAAAGTTCAATGACATATTAAAAAACACACCACAGAAGAAGCGTCAATTAGAGTCAACCAAGGATTTACCTTCGTTTACTTATAAACTTGCATCGGTACAATTGAAAAATAAATTTTTAAAAACCCATGATTGGGAAGGGAAAAAAGAAAAGGAAGATGAATAGATTGTTATTAGTCGAAAAATCAATTGATAAATATTATAATTTTGCAAACGAAATTAAGACATAAAAACGAATTGCTATCTTGAAAATATTTGTTATACTTTCGCGAGTTCCTTATCCGCTTGAAAAAGGGGATAAACTACGTGCTTTCAATCAAATAAGGGAACTATCAAAACGCCATGAAATTTATCTGTGCGCACTGAATGATGTCGCCCTACATCCCGATGCGAAAAGTGTTTTAGAAAAATATTGCAAAGAAATTTATATTTATTCTATTTCCAAATGGTCTATTATAATTAATGTATTGCGTTTTTTCTTTCAAGGAAAACCTTTGCAATGCGGCTATTTTTATAATGCAGCTATTCATAAAAAAATTCTCCGACTAATAGCGACAATTCAACCGGACCATATTTATAGTCAGTTAATTCGAACGGCAGAATATGTCAAGCATTGCAAGGTAAAAAAAACCATTGACTATCAAGATGCATTTTCAAAAGGTGCGGAGCGTATAATGGAAAAATCCTCTTTTTGGAAACGTATTTTCTTTCGTATGGAAATGAAGCGATTGCAACAATACGAAAGAGATATTTTCGATTATTTTGATAATAGAACTATGATTACAAAAGTAGATAGTTTATATATCAATCATCCGTTAGCCGAAACTATTACGGTTGTTCCTAATGGAGTAGATTTTTCTGTTTTTAGTCCTATAGAAAAAGAAAAACATTTTGATTTGATTTTTACGGGCAATTTTTCTTATTATCCTAATATAGATGCGGCTATTTATTTTTCACAAGAGATTCTTCCGTTTATAAAAGAAAAACACCCGACAATTAGAGTGGCTTTTTGTGGTGCCAATCCTTCTTCAAAAGTGTTAGCCCTTCAAAACGAAAATATTATAGTAACAGGATGGGTTAATGATATGAAAGAATATTATGCTATGTCGCGTATTTTTATGGCTCCTATGCGTTTAGGAACGGGATTGCAAAATAAATTACTAGAAGCTATGGCAATGCATTTGCCTTGTGTAACATCTGTATTGGCAAGTGCTCCGTTAAATAGTGGAGAGAAAAAAAACATGCTCATTTGTAATTCTCCATTGGATTATGCTGATAGTATAGATAAGCTGTTGTTGCAACCCGATTTTTATCAAGAGATAGCAACTAATGGTTATCAGTTTGTAAGACAAAATTATAAATGGGAAGATACAACGAGCATTTTAGAAAATCTTATTACTAATAATGAATCTGACAAAACATGAACGTATCTAAGAAAACATTTAAGAAAAAATCATTTTTTCGAGTAATAGGATTAATATTTGTTAACATTCTTTTTTCTCTTTTTTTAGCTGCTTTTATCGTACAATTTTTTCCTCCTATTTATTTTAAAACTACACAGATAGATTTGATTTTATTTACTTTAGTGTTTTTTGTACTCTTACAATTTGTACTTATTCGTATAGTCAAACGCTTTCTTTTTATACTATTACTATATCTAAGTCTTTTGGTCTGTATAGTACTGTATTCGTCTTTTACTAATAGTTGGTCGATGAGAACAATTTATACTAATGCTCAAATAAATGTAATTCAGTTATTTACGAGTATATCAAGTCAAGTAGCCATCAAGCCGGCGGTAGATGTTGTTGTTCCTCATATTAGCATGCAACAGCGTATGCAACAAAAGGTAAATTATAAAGATTCGCTTGTTCGTGCGTTTGCTGTTGAGAAGTCGCTTTTATATTTTGACGATTATTATTTTAAATTCCGACAGATATGTCGGCAAATGTCTTTGTTTAAATATATTCGTGAAAATTTTAAATATGTCAATGACCCTAAAGATTTTGATTATTTTGCTCCTCCTCAGGAAACAATACAATTAATGGCAGGCGATTGTGATGATTATAGCATTATGATGGCTTCAATATTTAAAGCAATAGGAGCTGATGTCCGAATTATTTGGGCACCTAAACATGTCTATCCCGAACTCTACTGTGGAGATAAAAAAAGTTTTGATAATTATGCAAGTGCTATTTATTCTATTTTTGACGAAGAAATAGACAATAAGAAAATTTATTATAGAATAGATAAAAATAACGATTATTGGATAAATCTTGATTATACCGACAATTATCCGGGAGCTCGTTATTATAGCGAAGAAGTGTTGTATATTATTTATATAAAATAAAAAGATATGGCTATAGATTTTGAAGTAATTCCATCTCCGGCTTATGTATTAGATAAGCGTGCATTACGTATTAATTTACAAATACTCAATCTGATACAACAAGAAGCCAATGTAAAAATTATTTGTGCGTTAAAAGGTTTTGCTTTTTGGCATGTATTTCCTTTAGTAGCTCAATATTTAAGTGGAGCTACGGCAAGTTCTTTAAACGAAGCTCGCTTGATTGTTGAAGAAATGGGTTGTGAGGCTCACACTTATTGTCCTATTTATAAAAAAGAAGAATTTGAAACCTTGTTAATCTATAGCAGTCATTTAACTTTTAACTCTTTATCTCAGTATGCGAGTTTTTACCGACAAGCAAAAGATTTTTCTAAGAAAGTTTCACTTGGATTACGTATTAATCCGGAATATAGCGAGGTAAGTACGGATATTTACAATCCGGGAATGCCCGACTCTCGTTTAGGAATCCCTCGCCGCTTATTAGGCGAACAACTTCCGGAAGGGATTGAAGGTCTGCATTTTCATGCTTTATGTGAAAATGACAGCTATGTCTTAGAGCGAACATTGCATGCTATTGAAGAAAAATTCGGCAGTCTTATACACCAAGCAAAATGGATAAATATGGGAGGAGGACATCTCATTACAAGAGAAGGCTATGATGTAGAACATTTGGTGAAAATATTAAAAGATTTTAGAAAAAGATACCCCAATTTAGAAGAAATAATTTTAGAGCCTGGCGAGGCTGTTGGTTGGCACACAGGTTATTTAGTTTCGACTATACAAGATATTATTCCTCAAGATAATTTACAAATAGCTATGTTAGATGTATCGTTTTCGTGTCATATGCCCGATTGTCTTGAAATGCCTTATAAACCTTCTATTATTAATGCAAGAAACCCTCGATTGGACGATAAATTTATTTATCGTATGGGAGGTGCTTCTTGTTTAGCCGGCGATTATATGGGAATGGGCGATTATGCTTTCGATGAACCGTTGGAAGTAGGCGAACGTATTGTTTTTGAAGATATGATTCATTACACTATGGTTAAAACAACTTTTTTTAATGGCATTCAACATCCGCATATTGCCGTGTGGACAGAAAACGATGAATTTTTACTTCTTAAAAGCTTTCAATTTGAGGACTATAAGCAAAAATTATCCTAATAATTAGTCGACCCTTAAAAAGCCAATTTATTTTGTCTTTGTATGAAAATAAGGTTGAAAATTGATAGAAATAATTTTTGAAAAAAGAGCAAAAAAGATGATTTCCATTTGTTCATCATCCTT
>JAAYQB010000090.1 GCA_012519525.1 Bacteroidales bacterium
AAAAAAGGATGTTCTAAAACATCCTTTTTTTATTGTTCGGCATTAACTTTTACCGCTAAGTTCTACATTCGCATCTATCTTCCTAATCAACCCTTGTAATACCGTACCCGGACCTAATTCTATAAAGTTAGTAGCACCATCAGCTATCATATTTCTTACGCTTTGCGTCCATAAAACCGGAGAAGTCAGTTGATGGATTAAATTATTTTTTATTTCCGCCACATCACTACTTGGCTTGCCTGTAAAGTTTTGGTATATCGGACATATAGGTTTCGAAAATTGTGTTCCCTCAATAACTTTCGATAATTCAACACGTGCGGAATCCATAAAAGGCGAATGGAAAGCTCCACTTACTTTTAATGTCAGCACTCGTTTGGCTCCTTTTTCCAACAGTTTTTTTGAACATAATTCAATTCCATTATACGAGCCCGATATAACCACTTGTCCGGGACTATTGAAATTGGCAGGTATCACTATTTCGTTTTCGATAGAACGACAAGCTTCAATAATCACCTCATCTTCCAATCCTAAAACAACCGCCATCGTTGAAGGCGTTTCTTCGCAAGATTTTTGCATTGCCATTGCACGTTTAGATACCAAATACAATCCGTCTTCAAACGATAGAGCTTGATTGGCTACTAAAGCCGAAAACTCACCGAGCGAATGACCTGCAACCATATCGGGTTTAAAATCATCTCCCAAAACACGCGACAATATCACCGAGTGCAAGAAAATAGCCGGTTGTGTTACCTTGGTCTGTTTCAACTCGTCTTCCGTTCCTTGAAACATAACATCGGTAATACTAAAGCCTAAAATTTGATTTGCTTTTTCAAAAAGACTATGAGCCAATGAGTTGTTTAAATACAAATCTTTACCCATACCTGTAAATTGCGCTCCCTGTCCGGGAAAAACATATGCTTTCATCTGTGTAATTTTTTATCGTATTTATTATTTTTATAAGTGTATTGCTTTTCCATAAGCAGCCTCTACAGCTTCTTTTACTGCTTCCGACATTGTTGGATGAGGATGAATAGCCGACATAATTTGATGTGCATTCATGCCGTTTTTTCTAATAGCAACAGCTTCGGCTATCATTTCGGTAACATTATCACCAAACATATGGCAACCCAATAATTTATCGGTTTTTACATCAAAAATTACTTTAATCATACCGTCTTTATTGCCCGATGCCGTTGCTTTGCCCGATGCTGTAAAAGGAAATTTCCCTACTTTGATTTCATAACCTTCTTCTATTGCTTTTTTCTCGCTCATTCCAACCGATGCCACTTCAGGTGTTGTATAGGTGCAAGATGGAATATTTTTATAATCAACAGCTTCAGGATTTTCACCTGCAATTTTTTCCACACACACTATTGCTTCTTGAGAAGCAACATGCGCTAAAGCCGGACCATGAACAATATCGCCTATTGCATAAATACCTTCGATATTTGTACGATAATAATCGTCGACAATAATTTTTCCTCTTTCGGTATGAACACCCACTTCCTCTAATCCTATGTTTTCTATATTTGTTTGAACCCCTACCGCCGACAAAACAACATCGGATTCCATTTCCACAATAACGCCTTTTTTATCTTTCACCGACAAAACGCATTGATTACCGACAACACTCACTTTTTCGACCAAAGCCTCGGTCATAATTTTAATGCCTTGTTTACGAAAAGCACGCTCTACTTGTTTTGATATTTCCTCGTCTTCGAGTGGCATAAGTGTAGGAAGTAATTCAATAATAGTGGTTTTAACTCCAAGGCTACTATAAAAGAAAGCAAATTCACTCCCTATTGCTCCCGAACCTACCACCACCAAGGATTCCGGAAGTTGCGGCAAAGTAAGTGCTTCACGATAACCTATTATTTTTTTCCCGTCTTGTGGAATATTGGGTAAAATACGCGAACGAGCTCCCGTAGCCAATATAATATGTTGCGCTTTATAGATAACTTCACCTTCAGAACCGGTAACAGACACTGTTTTATCTTTTCCTATTTTTCCATAGCCGTACAATACATCAATGTTATTTTTTTTCATTAAATATTGTATGCCTTTGCTCATATTAGCCGATACATTTCTACTACGCTGAATAATAGCATCAAAGTCGGGCTTTATTTCTCCTTCTACTTTAATTCCATAATTTTCAGCGTTTTTTAAATAAGTATAAACCTGAGCAGATTTCATTAATGCTTTGGTAGGAATACAGCCCCAATTCAAACAAATTCCACCTAATTCGGCTTTTTCGACTACAGCTGTTTTAAATCCTAACTGCGAAGCTCTTATAGCTGCCACATAACCACCTGGTCCACTTCCTATTATAATTACATCATATTTTAACATATCTTTATTTTTTTTTAGCAAAAATAGAAAAATTTTAGATAATAACGACTAAACATTTGTCGAAAACAATCATTATTTCTTTTCGCATTTCAATAACACTCTAATAATCAAAAAACAAACATCTTAAAATATATGTAAAAATCTCATTATTTATTCTCTGACTTTACAATAAAATAAATTTCATTATTCTCAAAAAATTCACATTTTATTATTTGTATTGCAAACAAAATAATAGTATCTTTGTATTTATTTTTTTAAGAAAAAAACTTTCAAGAAATTGAGTGAGAAAGTATGGCAAACGATAGTCAAAATAAAGAAGAATTAAAACATATTTTATCTCTTTACAAAGAGATACAGAATTGTTTACGAAACCGCTCGACCATCGAACAGCGTAAACAAGTACGCAAAGCTTTTAACTTAGCTTTAAATGCACACAAAGATATGCGACGTCGTAGCGGAGAGCCTTATATTATCCATCCGTTAGAAGTTGCAATCATTGCATTAAAAAAAATGAATTTAGGAGCAACTTCAGCTATATGTGCCCTCTTACACGATGTGGTAGAAGATACCGATTACACACTGCAAGACATAGAAACTATGTTTGGCGAAGAAATTGCCATGATTATTGACGGTTTAACAAAAATAGACGAAGTTTCCGATTCTCAAATGTCTACTCAAGTTGAAAATTTCAAAAAAATACTTCTTACTCTTAGCACGGATGCTCGCACTATTTTAATAAAAATTGCCGACCGTCTTCACAATATGCGCACTTTGGATGCCATGCCATTAGAAAAACAACAGAAAATTGCCTCTGAAACTATGTTCCTCTATGCTCCTTTGGCTCACCGATTAGGATTGTATTCCATAAAAAGTGAAATGGAAGACTTAGCGATGAAATACCAAGATCCCGGCAGTTATAATTTTATATTAGAAAAAATTCACGCTTCAAAAACAGAACGTGAAGCTTTTATTAAAGATTTTATAGCACCCATTGACGCAAAACTAAAAGAAAAGAAAATAGATGCCGAAATCATTACAAGAGTAAAATCAGTCTATTCTATTTGGCAAAAAATGAATGAAAAACAAATCCCTTTTGAAGAAGTTTATGACTTATTTGCCATAAGGATTATTGTCGAAGGAGAAGCCGAATATGCCAAATCTATTTGCTGGACAGTATATTCTATTGTTACTGAAATCTACCATCCTAATACGGAAAGATTAAGAGATTGGATATCAATACCAAAAGCAAACGGCTATCAAGCATTACACATAACCGTAATGAGTCATATCGGAAAATGGGTAGAAGTTCAAATACGCTCTCGACAAATGGACGTTATTGCCGAAAACGGACTCGCAGCCCATTGGGTGTATAAAGAAGAAGGAAGAGCCGGTTACGAACAAGGAATCGAAAATTGGTTAGCAAAAGTAAAGGAATTGTTAGAAAGTCAACAAGATGCTTCTTCTACCGATTTACTTACCGGCATGATGATGAACCTATATGCCAAAGAAATTTTTGTTTTTACCCCAAAAGGAGAAGTTCGCACCTTGCCCGAAAATTCTAAAGTAATCGATTTTGCCTACGATATTAGTCCTGATTTAGGGAACTATTGCATAGGAGCTAAAATCAATAATAAATTAGCACCTCCTTCTCAAGTATTGAAAACAGGCGACCAAGTAGAAATCATCACTTCGAGCAAACAAAAAGTACATGAAGAATGGTTGGGAATAGCTGCTACCTCGAAATCTATTGAATATATTACAGAAGCTCTTACAAAAGAAAGAGAAGGTAAAATTCGTCAAGGAAGAGATATGTTAAAAGCCTATATGAAAGAAATTAATGTAGAGTTTGATAAAAATTCGAGAAACAAACTCATGACATTTACCGACTGCAAAGACAAAAACGATCTTTATTTAGGCATCTATAACGGCTCTATTCCTATGACAAAAATCAAACAATGCTTTTCTTCTTTTGCTTTTATTTTTAGATTAAAAAAAATACTAAGACCCGTTTGGACATATATTTTCAAACTGAAATACCTGTTATCACTCGACACTTACATTAAACGTAAAATATCCAACAACCCTAAACTTTTAGGCGAAAACATTAGTAATTTCAAGCAAATCATTGCTTCTTGCTGCAATCCTATTGCCGGCGACTCAGTAATAGGTGTTATTATCTCCGATAATGAAATAGAAGTGCATCGCACCAATTGCACCGTAGCTATTCAATTAATGGCAAAAAGAGGCGATAAAATTGTAAAAGCTAAATGGAGAAACGAAGAAGAACATGTCGATTTTTTAGCAGGAATAAGAATAAAAGGATTTGACTACAAAGGACTTGTAAACAATATCACTGCCGTAATTTATCAGGATTTTCAAATCAATTGCCGTTCTATCAGTTTTGAATCAAGCGAAGGCTTATTTGAAGGAACAATTATGCTTTACATTCACAATGTAGAACATTTACAAAAATTAATCGAAAAACTAAAAACAATTGAAGGAATCAAAAAAATAGAACGCATCACCTCTTATTAACACACTATGTATTATTCATCTTACTATTTAAAACTTTGTTTACTGCTGTTAGTAGGTTTTACAGCATGCAAAACCTTGATAAGACCGACCGAAACAGCTGTAGAAAAACCTCATGCTACAGAAGAAGTCAAAAAAGAATATCCCATTGTTGAAATGGATTACAATTGGTTTTCTTCGCGTATGAACGCCGGTATTATCAACACCGAAACCGAAAAAGAAATACATAAACTGTCTTTGTTTTTTGTAAATAAAAAAGATAGCGTTATTTATATCAATATCAACAAAATGGCTATAGAATTGGCGAGAATAGTCCTTACTGTGGATAGTATTAAATACATTAATCATATCAACTTATCTTATTATATAAGCGATTATTCTATTGTGAGAAAAATACTAAAATATCCTGTTGATTTCTACATGCTACAATCTTTATTGATGAACAGAGATTTTCCACATTTCGAAAAAAATTTCACCATCGAAAAAGACGAAAACACCACCTCTTTAACCCAGCTTAATCGAAAACATTTGCATTCTCATTTAAGAATTGACCAAAAAATACTACTCAACGACAACGACAGAATTATCGAAAACACCATTGTCGAAAAAAGCACAGCCGACACATTAAAAGTAACTTATAGCGATTTCTTTAATATTACTTCTACTTTAAGAACTCCTCGTTGTTTAGAAATTACACTCGTCAATCAAAAAATAAAATTAAACTTATCCTTAAAAGATCCGAAAATAAACGTTCCGGGACCTACTTACTTTAAAATACCTGCTAAATACAAATTGATGGAAATAAGGTAAAATGGCACAATCGTTAGAACAACAAATAAAATCGAAAGCTATTGAAATAGGATTCGATGCTTGTGGAATTACCGATTCCGCAACATTCGATAAAGAAAGTCTTTCATTAGATAATTGGATAGCAAATAACTACCATGCCAATATGGATTTTATAACACGCCATCGCGATAAGCGAAAAAATCCGCACTTATTACACGAAAACACTCAAAGCATTATTGTCGTTTTACTGAATTACGGCAACCCTACTTATTTTACCCATAAAAAATCGGATTATTCATTGGTAGAATACGCATTAGGTGAAGATTATCATATAGTATTAAAAGAAAAACTACGTCTTTTAACCGATTATTTGAGCAAAATTTTTCCCGAAAGTCATCATCGTTGTTTTGTCGACTCGGCACCTATTTTCGAAAAAGCTCTTGCCGTCAAAGCCGGTTTAGGATGGATAGGTAAAAACACCTTATTGGTTACCAAAAAAGGTTCGACATTTTTTATAGGTGAAATTTTTACCGATATACCTCTCAAGTCCGACAGTCCTCAGAAAGAATCGCATTGCGGCTCCTGCAATAAGTGCATAGAAGCCTGTCCGACAAATGCTTTAGAAAAACCTTATCTGTTAAATGCCAATCAATGCCTCTCCTATCACAGCATTGAACGCAAACAAGTAGCATGGGAAACCGATATAAAAAATTACAAGAGCAAGTATATTTACGGCTGCGACTTATGCCAAAGAGCATGTCCCTACAACGAGCATAGGACACCCAACACAACTCCCGAACTGAAAATCAAAAAAGAAATACTTAACTATAGCAATAGCGAATGGGAAATGCTCAGCGAAAAAGCATTCAATCGTATTTTTAAAAATTCTGCCGTAAAACGAATAGGTTATCAAAATTTTAAAGAAAATATACGCATGGCTAAAGGGGATTAGTAATGCTATATAACTGAAAATCAATAAAGAAAATCTCTCTTATTTATCCTCATTAATACTTCCTTCCATTAACTTATTATAAAGCCTGAAATTTGTTGATTATGGAATTTATGTCGTTAGATTTATTAGATGTAATTTCAAAATACAAAATAGAGTACTTATATTCATTATTATAAGAGGAAACGGAAAGTCCAAGTATTACTTTATTGTCGTATGTTTTAAAATAAATCACATTATTATTATTTCCCATATATTCATATCTTTCAATTAAGTATGTAGCTAATATATCTTTCATATAAGTATCAATGAGTATAATACTTGCTATAAGTTTATATTCCTCAAAAGAATACCCTACCATTGCTACATACGGCATATCGCCTTCATATAACAACGATTGGTCTTTTTCTGTTAATAGTTCTCTTTTTTCAAAATCTTTAACTTCGTTTTTATAAGCTCCGAAATTACAGCATAATTCTGCAAATAGAAAAGGATGATAGGGTTTAATTGTTACTTTGCATTCTGCCGTATACTGTCCGTCCGTTGATTTAGCGGTTATCACTGCTTCGCCGATAGATACGCCGTGTATTAGACCGCTTGGCGATACGATAGCGATATTTTTGTTGCTTGAAGTGAAAGTATAGTCCATTTCTTCATCCAAGAACGAAACGTTAAGTTGTTTTTCTTCGTCATAGTGCATTGTGACGTTAGTTTCGGATAGCACGATGCCTTGTTCTTTTTTACATCCAATAAACAGTATTGCAACTGTTAAGATAAATAAAATTTTTTTCATAATGTTAGTTATTTAAATTTTGACAATAATTAATTAGTCGACCCTTAAAAACATTTTAATTTATTGAATATCATTAAAATAATTTGTAAAATATATTGAAGATATTGCAATTATTTGTATCTTTGCAACAAAAATCTTGTATATTTTTGTATGA
>JAAYQB010000091.1 GCA_012519525.1 Bacteroidales bacterium
AGAGAAGCCTATACTATCAAAGAAGCTAAACAACAAAATGCTACTTTTGCCGAAGGCTATAAAGTTCCGGAAAGTATGGGCGACGATTACATTATGTATGTACTTGATCCTACTGCTAATGAATTAACAGTAACCGCTTATCGTAACGGAACGACTTGGTACGATGCTCAAGGTAATATAGTAACCGACCCCAATGAGTTGGCAAAAACTGTCGGCGAAACATCACTTCTACCTTATTTAAAAGAAATGCCCGGTGCTTCCGATAAAACAAAAGTAAATTGGAAAGCATTTAAAGATTATAGTCCTACTTTAGAAAATGGAGGAATTACGTTATCTCCTCGTTTATCTTTCTCATTCAACGTTTCCGATGAATCTGTTTTCTATGCACACTATAACGTAACCACACAACGTCAATATGGCACAGTAAGCCCTATTACCTATTTTTATTTGAATGAAGGAAACCGAATTAGCAATACCGGTCTCAGACCTTCCAAAAGCATTGATTACGAAATAGGATTTAAACAAAAAATAGGTAAAGATATGGCTTTGTTTTTATCTGCTTATTATAGCGAAAAACGTGATCAAGCTCAAATGTTCCGCTATGCACAAGCATATCCTTTTTCCTATTATTCTCATGCAAATATTGACTTTGGAACAACACAAGGCTTTGTTGTTTCATTGGATATGAATCGAATAAAATACGTTCGTTTAACGGCAAACTATACTTTGCAATTTGCTAAAGGAACAGGTTCTTCCGCAGCATCTAACCTTGCTATTATTGCTACCGGACAACCCAACTTGCGTACACTTACTAATTTAAGCTTTGACCAACGTCACATGTTGAATGCCAACCTTAGCTTTTCAGTAGGACCTAAACAAGGATACTCAAGTAAACACGTAGTGAAAAAAACCAATACACAAAAAGAAATTTATTGGTTCCAAAATGCAGGTATTAACATAACCGCAAAAGTAGCATCCGGACTTCCATACACTCGTTCAAGCACTATGCGTTCTATTACCGGACAAGGTATAGAAACCGTTTCGGGTTCTATCTATGGTTCACGCATGCCATGGCAATACACTTTAGATATGAAAATATATAAAGTATTCTTATTTGATGTAAATAAAAACAAAGAGAACAAAAAACAAAAACTTACACAACTACAAGTTTACTTAGATATATGGAATATTTTTAACTTCAAAAATATCACATCCGTTTATCCCTATACAGGAAATGCTTTGGATGATGGATTCTTAACAGATGCCGATTTCCAAAACTATATCAATAGTCAATTAAGTGCTCAATCATTTATCGACTATTATACTATTTACATGGAAACAGGTAGAATAGGCTACCCACGTAGATTCACATTGGGAGTATCATTTAATTTTTAAAAATGTATGAATATGATAAGTAATAATAACATGATAAAAAATATAAATATGAATGCAAAATTATGGTATATCATTGCATTGATTGTAATTATCCCTGTTACAAAAGCAGAACGATTTAAAGGAGATCCTATAAGAAAAGTAACATCAGAAGCTACACAAAAAGCTGCTGCATGTTTGCCTGCAACAAGTTCTAGCGAATTAAATGTAAACAACGTACGTGCTTATATTGAAACCAGCGGTTCTATGTGGTTCAAAGAAGTGGCACGTTATGTAGTCCCTAAATCAGGTGCAGCAAGTTCAATGTTTGCTGCTGCTCTTTGGATTGGAGGAATGGATATTACAGGACAGCTAAAATTAGCTGCCATTCGTTTCCGCCAACACGGTAACGATTTTTGGCCCGGACCTCTTAATTTAGAAGGTGCTGATATTGAGCAAGCAACTTGTACTTATTACGATAGGCATTTCATTATGGAAATGCAAACAGCATTAGAACATAAAATGAAATGGGCTGATCCCGATTATGTCATGCCTAATTCTATTAGAGACTGGCCCGCACATCCATTTAATTATACAGGAGATAAATCAGGACCCAGCTACTATCTCGCACCTTTTTTCGATGCCGATGGAGACGGTACTTATACCCCTGAAAACGGTGATTATCCGTATTATGATTTTGATAATGAACTTTGCCCTTGGACAGAAGAAAACAGAGCAAGAGCAGCTAAAGGAGAATTACCTAAAACATTTGAAACTCAAAAAAATATTTCTACCGGAGGTATTATGGCAGACCAAGTTCTTAAAGGAGACCAAACTTTATGGTGGGTATTTAACGATAAAGGAGCCGCCCATACCGAATCTAAAGGTTCGCCTATCGGGCTTGAAATCAGAGGTCAAGCTTTCGCTTTTGCCACCAATGATGAACTTAATAATATGACATTCTACTCGTATGAAATTATCAATAGATCATCCTATGAATTGAGAGAGACATATTTTAGTCAATGGGTTGACCCTGATTTAGGCTATGCACGCGACGACTATATCGGTTGTGATGTCGGACGTGGATTGGGATACTGCTATAATGGAACCAATGTTGATGGAACAGGATTAGTAACCCATTATGGCGAAAACCCACCTGCTGTCGGAGTTGACTTTTTCCAAGGACCCTACTTAGACCCTGATGGATATGACAATCCTTCTTTTAATGGAGATGGCGTTTACGGTCCTTCGATGTTCGGAAGCTGTGAAATCGTTACAGGTGCTGAAAACCTCAGACAATTCACATGGGACCAAACCGGCGAAGGAGACGATACCACTGCTTATGTATTAGTAAAAGCAGAAGCCATCAATGGTGTTAATTTTGGAGACGGTATTGTTGATAATGAACGTTATGGAATGAGACGATTTGTTTATCACAGCAATATCAACACATCAGATCCCACCTCCGACCCAACTGTTGCATGGGAATACTACAATATGTTGAGAGGTATATGGAAAGATAATACCAAAATGAGATATGGTGCTAATGGACACCGCTCAAGAGCCACAGGACCGGAATGTGATTTTATGTTTCCCGGAAATAGCGATCCTTGTAATTGGGGAACAGATGGAGTTGTTCCTAATATAGATAATTGGACAGATAAAGATGTTAACACTCCCGAAGATAGACGTTTTATGCAATCTGCAGGACCTTTTACCCTTAAAAAAGGTGCTATTAACTATATTACAGTGGGTATTCCATGGGCAAGAGCCACAGGTTCACCATGGGCATCAGTAGAACTACTACGTATTGTAGATGATAAATGTCAAAACTTATTCGAAAGTTGTTTTAAAGTAATTGATGGACCTGATGCGCCGGACTTAGTGTTTAGAGAAATGGATCAAAAACTTATTTGTTATATTACCAACACTCAAGGTTCAAGCAATTATAAAGAAGTTCCGGAAGACTATGTAGAGTTAGACTATTCTATTCCGGCATTTAGAGTAAAAGAAATGGTAAGTACTTCTATTGACACTATGGTAATTATTGTTCGCGATACTATCTACACCGATCCTTCAGATTCAACTGTTTTTACAGTGAACTATACTGATAGTGTAATTCATATTGAAACAGCAAAAGTTACTCATGATACGGTTTATTATGATAGATATTACCGCTTTGAAGGCTATCAAGTATTTCAATTAGCCGACGCAACCGTTACTGCCGATCAAGTAAATGATATTACAAAAGCCGTATTGGTTTACCAATGCGATATAAAAAACGGAGTATCTCAAATTATTAATTATGAATACAATGCTACGGTAGGAACTGAAGTGCCTGTAGAAAAAGTAGACGGAGCAGATAAAGGAATTAATCACTCGTTTTTTATTACAGCCGATCAGTTTAATAATGGAAGTCCACTTGTTAATTATAAAAAATATTATTATTTAGCCATTGCATATGCACATAATGAATATGCTAAATACGATGCAAGTAGCGATAATCCTGAAGGTTTATTTGGACAAAAAATGCCTTATTTAGCAGGAAATAAAAACATTAAAGTATATACCGTTATTCCTCACAAAAATGTTATGGAAGAAAACGGAACACAAGTGCAAGCTATCTATGGAATGCAACCTCCTATTACTCAATTTGAAGGACAAGGAAATGGCGGAAATATTTTAGAATTAAAACAAGCAACCATAGACGAAATACTGGCAAAAGGAAGAACAGACTCATTGCAATTTGAAGCTAATAGAGGACCTATTTCCGTTAAAGTAATTGATCCGTTGCAAGTAAAAGGATATGATTACGTATTAAAATTCTACAATCCAAATGGAGACAGTATTATTACCGACAGTACACGCTGGATGTTAATCTATACCAATTCAAACAATATTGTAGATACTATTTTTTCAGAAACCTCAATAGCTAATAACAACGAACAACTCTTATTAGACTTAGGATTATCTATTAATATTGTCAATCAAAAATATACATCTTTAGATAAAGACTTTCTACTTGAATCCGAAGGAAACTACAGAGTTTTATCAACTGTTTCTTTCTTATCTTCGTCTATTACATTTAAAGATAGTACAAGACAATGGCTAACAGGAGTCCCCGATATTGACGGTTCTACTCCACTCAACTGGATTCGTTCCGGAAAAACCAAAGACGGCGATTATTTTATGCGTCATGTTCCTGGGTACAGCTGGGATCATTCCAATGCAAGACTAGAAGACTATTATGCACCAATAAGATATGATGATAAACGATTAAAAACCGGTGTGCAAGTTAGTAATGGTATTTATTGCTGGTACGATGGAGATGAAAATTTTGAAAAAATGGTCAATCGTACATGGGCACCTTATCCTATAGCTTCACCCTATGATGATGGTCCTCAATTTGGTTTTGAACAAATAGAAGACCTTAATTACGTTCCTCTGGAAGTAGCTAATAATCTACGAATAGGAGAAGCTCAACATGTTGTAAGCATGGCTCACTTATATAGTGTTGATATTGTTTTCACTCCCGATAAATCAAAATGGACAAGATGTCCTGTAGTAGAAATATGCGGTGATAGCGCACTAACTATCGGAAATGGAATCAGACATTATTTAAGAAAATCGCCTTCTATTGACAAAAACGGCATCCCTTACGGAGCTTCCGGATGTAATAATGCAGAAGCATCACTAATATCTACTCAAGGAATGGGATGGTTCCCGGGATACGCTATTTGTATAGAAACAGGAGAACGACTCAATATGATGTATGGGGAAGACTCTTGGTTGAGTAAAGAAAATGGAAGTGATATGATTTTTAATCCATCGTCAAATATGCGTAACATTGCAGGTCAATTTGTTTTTGGTGGCAAACACTATCTATATGTATTTGGGCACCAAGACATTTACACTCAAAACGCAGAAACCGGAGTTGCTGTATTAACTAGTACAGCCTTTACCGCCCCTGTTTATGACGAAGGAAAATGGGCTTTTGATTTATTAACTCAATCTGAAAAACAAACCAACTCTACCCTACGTATTAGAGATAAAGCAATGTTATATAAAAACATTATGTGGACATCTATACCAATACACAATTCCGCTTACGACTGGTTAGATAATGAAGCAACTGTAAAAATACGCGTTTCTCGACCTTATCAAAAATGGTCTTCTACTATAGGTACGGGAGTTACAAATCCCGTTAATAATAATCTACCTTGGTATAAATTTTCTACCAAATCAATGGAGACTTTACGAAACGTAGTTGATAGTGCCGTTTCGGCTATGGACCTAATCAATGTAGTTCCTAATCCTTATTATGCACGTTCAGCTTACGAAAAAGATCAATTAGATACACGCATTAAGTTTATTAACTTACCTTATTCATGCGTTATTCGTATTTATACATTGAATGGTGTATTGATTCGTACTATAAAGAAAGATAATCCGGAAACTTATGCGGAATGGGATTTGAAAAACGAAGCAGATATTCCAATTGCAGGAGGAGTTTATTTAATCCACATTACCGATAACAAAACAAAACTAACGAAAACGTTAAAATGGTTTGGTATCCAAAGACCTACAGACGTTAATGCCTTTTAATTAATTATGAATATATTACAAAATAAAAATAAATAATATGAAAAATATATATAAAGCATTATTGAAAGTATCGATATTAGCAATGCTAATATTCTCTTTACAATTTAGTTTTGCAGGAAATAAAGATCGTTCAGGTCAAGCAGCAGCTCAGCATTTATTGATAAGCCCTTGGGGTGCCAGTAACGGCTGGGGAACTGTAGGAATATCTTCTACCAAAGGTGTAGAAGCAACCTTTTCAAATGTTGCAGGAATGGCATTTACACGAAAAACCGAAATAGGATACACGAATACATTGTATTGTTACGGTTCTTCTACCAATATTAATGCTCTTGGTGTTGTACAATCTTTAGGAGAAGAAAGAGGTAATTTAGGTCTATCAGTCATGATAATGAGTTTAGGTGACATTACAACTACTACCGTTAATAATCCTGAAGGCGGTTTAGGAACATTTTCACCTATGCTTATGACTTTAGGATTATCATACGCTAAATCTTTCTCTACGGCTATTCATGCCGGTGCATCAGTAAAATTAATAAGCGAAAACACTTCTGATATAACTGCTATCGGATTTGCTATAGATGCCGGTATTCAATATGTAACAGGGAAATACGATCAATTTCAAATAGGCGTAGCTCTCAAAAACATTGGACTACCTATGTCTTATAAAGGTGACGGATTAGATTTTAGAGGTTATGCAGAAGGTTCTAACCTACTCCAAACTTTCTCTAACCGTTCACAATCGTATGAAATGCCTGCTTTATTATCATTAGGCTTATCGTATGATTTCTTATTTGGAGGAATATCTAAAATGAGTTCATCGGATGAATCGGATTTAGATCTTAACAGAGAAACTGCTGCACACCGTATTACATTGGCCGGAGCATTTGTTTCTAATGCTTATTCAAAAGACCAATTCGTTGTTGGACTTGAATATAGTTTGATGAATTTATTCCAAATCAGAGGTGGTTATACTATAGAATCCGGAATGTGGAAAAGCAATACTAATACTAGTGTTTATTTAGGACCATCATGTGGTACTTCCATTCTTATTCCTTTAGGCAAAAAGACAAAATCACGTGTCGCTATTGATTATGCCTATCGCTTCACAGTACAATGGAAAGGAAGCCACTCTATAGGTGCAAGAATCATATTATAAACTTATAATCCTTTCAGGTAAAAGAAAAGGCAAATAATTAATTATTAAAAATTTGTGTAATAGAGATACTTATAGTATCTCTATTGTTTAATTAGTAATAGAAATGGGTAAGATTAAATATTATACAGAAGAAGGACTCAAAGCATTAAAAGACGAATTGGATCATTTAATGTTTGTAGAACGTAAAAAAATATCTCAACAAATTGCAGAAGCAAGAGATAAAGGCGATTTATCGGAAAATGTAGAATACGAAGCTGCAAAAGAACAACAAGGATTACTTGAAGTAAAAATAACAAAACTGCAAGAATTAGTTTATAATGCACGAGTTTTGGATGAATCGCAACTCGATACATCTAAAGTATTTATATTCTCTTCGGTAAAAGTAAAGAATAAAAACATAAATAAAGAAATGACTTATACCATAGTCCCGGAAACTGAAGCAGATATTAAAACCATGAAAATTTCGGTCTCCTCTCCTATTGCTAAAGGTCTTTTAGGGAAAAAAATAGGAGATGTAGTTGAAATAGATGTACCTGCAGGAAAAATCATTCTTGAAATATTAGATATATCACGATAAAATTATGGATACTATTTTCACTAAAATCATTAAAGGAGAAATTCCATGCTATAAAATAGCAGAAGACGAGCATTACTTTGCTTTTTTAGATATTAATCCCTTGGCAGAAGGACATACTTTAGTAGTACCTAAAAATCCTGTCGACTATATATTCGACTTAAAGGATAAAGAACTGTCGGGATTATTTGTCTTTGCAAAAAAAATAGCACATGCAATCAAAGAACAATTTCCATGTGAAAAAGTCGGAATGACTGTTATTGGATTAGAAGTTCCTCATGCACACATACATTTAGTGCCTATCAATAGCATTTACGATATTGATTTCAAAAAAGAAAAACTAAAGCTAACTCCCGAACGATTCCATGAAATAGCTCGGCTTATAGCATCAAGCATCAAATAATAATTCTAAAAAAAACAAAAAATGCCTCAATTAGCTGTAGTTATCCTCAATTGGAATGGAATTGAATTGTTGCAAAAATACATTCCATCAGTAGTAACACATACAGCTAATACAACAGAAATTTATGTCATTGACAATGCTTCTACTGATAAGTCCGTCGCTTTTTTAAAAGACAATTATCCACAAATAAAAATCATTGTCAATAACGAAAACTACGGATTTGCAAAAGGCTATAATGAAGGATTGAAACAAATTGAAGCCGAATATTATTGTTTATTAAATTCAGATGTTGAAGTTACACCTAACTGGGATATAAGCATCTTATCTTTTATGGAAAACAATAAAGATGTAGCTGTCTGTCAACCAAAGCTACTCTCCTACTTACAAAAAGATGAGTTTGAATATGCCGGTGCAGCCGGTGGATTTATCGATAAGTATGGATATCCTTTTTGTCGCGGTCGTTTATTCTCAACAATGGAAAAAGATAAAGGACAGTACGAAACTAATGAAATATTTTGGGCTACAGGAGCTTGTATGTTTGTACGCTCTTCTATTTACCATGATTTAGGCGGATTAGATGATGACTTTTTTACACACATGGAAGAAATAGATTTTTGTTGGAGAGTTAAAAGTCATGGACACAAAGTTGTTTGTTGTTCAGACTCTTATGTATTTCACTATGGAGGTGGTTCATTAGCTATGGGTTCACCGAGAAAAACATTTTATAATTTTCGCAATAATTTAATAATGCTGTATAAAAATTTACCTTCAAAACGTTTATTTCCTGTGTTTTTTATGCGTTTTATTTATGATTTTATTGCAGCACTTCGTTTTCTTTTAGACAGCGGCGTTGCCGATTGTAAAGCCGTTTTTAAAGCTCATATATCTTTTTATAAATCAATATCTTCTACTAAAATAAAACGAAAAAACATAAAACAATCTATTACTATTGGCGGAATATATCAAAAAAACATAATGATACAGTATTTCTTTTTTAAAAAGAAAAAATTTACAGATTTAAATACCAAAGACTTTAGCTAATAAGTGTTCTTTTAAATAAAGATATTTTCTCTTTTAACAATGCAAGAATATTCATCTAAATTACTTGAAAATGCGATTAATCAACTTTCAAAACTGCCTGGCATAGGTAAGCGTACAGCTATAAAATTAGCTTTGTATTTACTCAATCAACCTATAGAAGAAATCGATATTTTCACCAATGCCATATCCTCTCTGCGTCATCAGATTTTTTTCTGTAAACACTGTCATAACATCTCCGATCAAGAAGAATGTGAAATATGTCGCAATCCACATCGAAATAAATCGCAAATATGCGTAGTACAAGATATCAGAGATGTAATTGCTATAGAAAACACTAAAGTACACACCGGAATTTATCATGTTTTAGGCGGGATTATCTCTCCTATAGACGGTATAGGACCTAAAGATCTTTTTCTTAATACATTGTTTGAAAAAATAGAAAAAGGAAATATAAACGAAATTATTTTAGCTCTACCTACTACAACAGAAGGAGATACTACAGCATATTATATTTATAAACATACAAAATCAATATCCAATACAATTGAAATTACAACAATTGCTCGTGGCTTATCTGTAGGCGATGAAATAGAATATGCTGATGAAATAACATTAGGAAGATCATTTATTAATCGTATTGATTTTGAATCATCTATATTAAAAAAATAATTCTTCATGCTTTTACATACGATTATAGAAGTTATTACTCAAACTATTATGATTACATTTCTTGTAATCATGATGATGATGATAATCGAATTTATCCGCTTTAAAACAAATGGGAAATGGGATACTACAATTAAAAATAAAAAAAGCATACAAATACTAATGGGAGCAGCTATTGGAATGATACCCGGCTGCATTGGCAGTTTTACCGTTGTTTCTTTATTTACGCATCGCATTGTAGGTGTAGGAGCTTTACTTGCCGCATTGTTGGCTTCTTTTGGAGATGAAGCTTTGTTTTTATATTCTTTTGATCCTTTAAATGCACTGAAACTATCATTCGCACTATTTGCTATCGCCGTTCTTTTCGGATTCATTGTTGAATATGTTCCTTTTATCAATCGCACATTAAAACTACATGTTAATCATGTTCATACTCAAAGCAAATGTTGCTCTGAAGAAGAACACAACAACGCTGTTACGCAGCAGCAGGAATGGAAACGCTTTGTGTTAATAGGATGTATTATCGCCTTTATAATAGCAGTAGCCTATCAAGTTTTCGAACATAAACATTTTGATTTATTTCCTCATTCTCACACTCATGAAAGTAGCGGCTTATCAACAGAACACTTATTGTTTTTATCTATTTCAGCGATTACTTTATTATTAATAGTGATTAGCAAATTAGAATTTATTGTCACACATCTATGGAATCACATCATAAAAAAACATTTTCTTAAAATTTTTATTTGGACTTTTATAGCTCTATTATTCATTGATATAATTATACAATATATCCCTTTAAAAAACCTAATATCTCATTCTTTCGGACAAATTATACTATTATTCATTGCCATTTTAATTGGTTTTATTCCTCAATCAGGTCCTCATTTGATTTTTATTTTTCTATTTCTTAATGGTATGATTCCTTTTAGCATATTGTTAGCTAATTCGATTGTACAAGAAGGTCATGGCGGTTTACCTCTCTTAGCCGAATCGCCATCTTATTTTATTAAAATTAAAATCATTAAAATCCTAATTGCTATTTTAATAGGATTGTTAGGCTTTTTAATAGGTTTTTAATCATTATTGTTTTATAAATCTACCACAAATAATATATCAAAAATGCATAAAGAAAAAATATATAACAATCTGCTGTTTATCAGTGATTTATTTTTTATTAAAATGTTGTTAATTTAAAAAAAAACGTATACTTTTGCAATCTTAAAATTGGCGAGGTAGCTCAGGTGGTTAGAGCGTCGGATTCATAACCCGAAGGTCACGAGTTCAACTCTCGTCCTCGCTACAAAAAAAAAGAAGGAGATTGTCGAAACAGTCTCCTTCAAACATGAAAACTTTACTAATTATTATTGAACAACAATTTTTCGATTTACATTTCCTTTATCTGTTAATAAAGTCAAAACGTAAATTCCCTTTGCAAAATCACCTACATTAATTTGCAAAGATTGTTGATTTATTTCAGAAACATAGACTAATCTTCCCGTAATATCAGCAATATGAATTTTCATATTATTAACTGGGGAATTAGTTGATACACCTATGTTTAATATATTATTCGTTGGATTAGGATATATATTTACATCTGCAATATCGGTCTCTGATATTCCTACATCTATTCCCCACTTCAAAGCCCAGCCTTTTGCTACTTTATCGTTATCTGTTCGAAACATAATATATATTTTCTTTTTATCCGGAGATGTCAAGATTCCCGTAGGAGGATTATCTTTTGTGTATTGAGCAATACGGTCATTAAATTTAATAGCTTGTATAACAGTTTTTTCATGTGCATAAATGCTTAATTCATCTCCATCGGCAAGATCAAATTCTGTAACATCTATCCAAACTCCAGTAGCACCTATAGGTTCAATTCTCCAGTAACAAGCATTGCTATTTACATAGTTTTCATTTCCACTTCCATTGTTTAAAGTACCGGATGTAGCAGTAAGAACACTGCCGGTTCCGGGATCTATACTTGTATTGCAATACTTTGGATTAGATAATGCAGTGGTATAAGTAAATACAAAACCTCTTTTAGACACACTTTCATTAGAAGTAAAAGTAATAAGAACTTCCGATGCTTCGATATCAACATAAGATCTGGGAGTAACAGTATCACCGGATATCATCCATACAATAGAGTCTGAGGTAGAATTACCTGCATAGACCGTTACGACATCGTTTCCTAATTCTGTTGCAAATTCAGATACTGATAATCGGATAGATGTTGCATTGGGAGTAGAAATTAGCCAAGAGCAATCGGCATTGTGCGGATAATTAACCGTTGGTGCATTACTGTAAAACGAACCATAAGTAGCAGTTAAGGTATCGTGTGCACAAGTTGGCAAATCTACTTTAGGAGTTAAGCCAAAAATCGCTGTTTCTCCTACTGTATATCCGTTCATTGTTGTCGAAAGAAACCAACCGTTTCCTCCATTGATTCCCCATCCCCAATTAAAATGCAAATAAGCAGTTGTATCTGTTAGAGATTCATAACCATCACATATCCAAGCATGACCGGCATCTGCATCTACTTTCCTTCCTGAGTAAATAATAGGCAGTTTACTATCAAGACTTTCTGCTATTTTAGATAGCCAAACAGAATTGCTGTACATTTCTTTTCTTTCATATCTTGATGTTGCTGAATAGCCAAAATAACCCATCAGCGACATTCTGGCTTTTTCTGTTTGAGAGCCTGAACCGGTAGGTGCATAATTCATTTCAACCGATATACCGGCATGATAAATCAACAGTGCCAATGAGTGACTATAATCCGTAGCAATATCAGACATAGCTTCATAGTTATAATAAGCAGTCGAAAAGTCAGCTGATAAACGTCCGTAGGGTGAAACATAACTATTTTTATCTACACCCACATAAGGAAAACGATGATAATACATAATTTGAGACATTGCTACAGCAACACATCCATTAGGAACGTGGTTGTCGTAATTACCTCCGATTTCTCCGGTAACATTAAGGTCTTCAGGGCAATATGCATTATAATAGCGATCTTGATTCCACAAACTTGTTGTAAAAGGACCTACTTTAGAAGCCTTACGTATAGGAATGAAATTATTAAGTATATTGTCCCATTCTTTTCTTATCAAGTCTTTTTGTGAATTAGTAATAGTAGTGTTTTTTACAGCTTGCCCATGTGATTCTAACCACATCTTCATCGCCGGATTTAGTTTTTCTAAATCTACAGTAGCCTCTGTAGAATAAGCTAAAATAGGTGTTGATTGATAATCACCTGCAACTATTACAAAACCTTGATTTTCGTAATTGAAAATATAATATAAGTTTTCTCCTTTATCACTTCCTATATAGCTTTGCAAAACAGGATTATTCTTTTGAATACTATTGTTCTGTGTTGTTGAAAAGAAATTTACTGCAATTTGTTGAGCTGTTTCAAACGGTACATTTTGCGCAAATGTAGTAACTATAGTAGCCAGTGCAACTATACTTAAACAAAATTTTCTCATTTTTAAGAATCCTTTAAATATTTTATTTAGTTATAACAATTTTTGAAATAAATCTTTGATTACCACCCTCTACGCTGATAATATACAAACCATTTTTCAATATGTCGCATTGAATAGGTTCTATGTTCTCGCCTTGAAGACGCATACCTAAATTTTGTGTAAATATTTTTCTTCCTGTAATATCATACAGTGAGATAGCTACATTACTAACATCTTTATTTAACGTATATTTTATCGTAGCATTATCCGATGCCGGATTGGGATATATATCTAATGCATGTGATTGTGGCAAAACAGGTTTTTCTTTGATAGCACTAGGTTGTTGGTATGTTAAATTTTTAAATACACCTCTACCATAAGTTGCAGCATATATATATCCTGTATTTTTTACTCCCTTAAATTCAATGTAAGTAATATCAGTAGTATCTTCTCCATAAATACGTGCATAATCATTCGGATATTTTTTAGTTTGTTGTTTTAACATAAATACCGGAACAGTAGCATCTATTCCTTCATTTGCACTTTTCCATGTAGGAGCGGAAGTGTTAAAGTTTTCAGTTACGTAAACTCCTTTTTCAGTACCTACAAACACTACATTCGAATGAGCCATTTCAACCAATGCAGTATAAATAGGTGTTTTATTATCGGGTAAGCCTGTCCCGTCTTTTTCTTCTAAGTTAAGTGTATCTCCTGATACAGCATTAGTAGAAGCATAAATATGTGATTCTATATTATTGCCTCCAATGGTAACTAATAATACATCGCTATTCTGCGGGTCCAAACTGATAGATGTTATGTAGCTATTAGTAGAATATACTTTTGTAGCCTCTAATAAACAGTTCGGATTAGGATTTACCATACCTCCTGAAGTGGGTTTCCCATACGATAAAGTCATCGAATCTCTTGCCATATCAAAACCGCTAATTCTGTAAATATTATGGAATGCCGAACTTGAACTATAAGTTGATATAAACAAGTGATTCCCATCTTCGGTTATACACATATTGGTTACTTGTTCGGTTGTATCTCCCGTAAAAAACACGCGGTACCAAGTAGGAGTTTTTGTAAAATTAAGTGCATTTTTAGTCATAAAAACGGGAGCACCCACCAATCCTGATGAGACAAAACCACCGCCACCAACAAAAA
The DNA here is from genome assembly GCA_012519525.1 of Bacteroidales bacterium. GTDB lineage: Bacteria > Bacteroidota > Bacteroidia > Bacteroidales > WCHB1-69 > UBA5266. The sequence goes on from JAAYQB010000091.1 coordinate 14,463, forward strand.
ATCTATTTTGTACATAATCAGTAAAAGTAACTTTTTCATTTTTCTCAAGATTACGAGGTGCTGTCAACCACATGGGATAGTTATTGATAGCACTGCGTACACAAATTTCTTCATTCGCCTTATAATCTTTATCAACAACAAAAACAACCGTATCTGTTGAGTTAGCATCATAAATAGATTCCCACATTAAAATTGGAGATACGTATTGACTTGAACGACATGCAGTTTTTATTGCCGAATAACTCCATTTTGTGTATTGATTGTCGGTTCCACCTAACATTAATTCTTTATCATACCAATCTTTAACTTCTTCAGGATCAGAAGATAAACTTGCTTGTCGATAACAAGTTCCATAAGTAGTTGTATAGAAAATAGCATTGGTATTAATCATAGATTGAACCGTATGTGAAGAATAACCGCCTGTTAACTGAACAGCAGAAGCCTCCGTATTTCCTTCTTTTGTTATAAACAAAGTTCCATTTTCACGAGTTCCTCCCAATACTTTATCATCATTTGAGCATGAAACAGTGGTGTATTGTGCCGTTCCATAATTTTTATTGATTAAATGAAACTGGAACATTAATCCATTATAAACTCCTTTAACAATCCCTATATTAGAACCTATAAATAAAAGATTGCTATCTTTTTTATCAAAAGTAAATGACCTCACTCCGGCAAATGATGCTAATGAGTTAAATCCGAAATAAGATGTTTCACTGGTTTCAACACCTTCCCATAGAGAAGGATAGCCTCCCACTAAAATATGTTTAGGATTATTTGGAAAAACAACAATGCTATTGCAATAATCTCCTGCATTATTAAAGACATCTATTAATGTACTGCCTCCGGGGACAATTATTCTGAAAGAATCTCCTTGATTTTTAGATTGATAAATACCTAAAAACTCTCCTCTTCTGCTTGCAACCGAAGCATAAATGTAATTAGGATCCGACGGAGCAAAGGCAAACGACATACGCCCTGCATCAGCAGGAAAATTATTCAATGCTTTAAAATTAGTTGTGCTACTTCCATCTGAAATATAAGCAGTTCCACGATATGAGCTTCTATCCCTTTGTACATAAATAACTGCACCATTAGTGGCAAGTGCAAGATCTACACCTATCAAATCCAAATTTTGATTAGATGCTGTTTTTGCTATTTGCCAAGTAGTTCCATTATCGGTTGAAACTTGCAAGCCATAATCGGTAGCAGCATACAATGTTTTATTTTTAGGATTATAAATCATAGCGTTTATTTCTTCCCAATCAGCCGTAGCAGACAATTGAACAAATGAATCATTAACTGATTTATAAATCCCCGTTCCTTTCATTCCAAAATTGGAAGAAAAACCATACGCTCCATAGGAATAGAGTACTCCGGGAGTAGTAAAATTGGGATTTAATCCTTCACCCGTTCCGACGAATAGAGTGCCGTCTTCTGTTTGTACAAGAGAAGATATGGCTAAATCCGGAAAACTTGTAACACGTTTCCATACGGCACCACCACTTGTTGACACCCAAAGTCCCCCACCTGCCGAACCGGCATATAGTTTTAAACTATTATCTTTATCAATAAGTATGGTATTGGTACGCCCACCAACATTATCAGGACCCATTTCTTTCCAAGCTTCAATGCTTGTACTTTTTTGTTTTTTGGTAGATTTTGTCGTATTTTCAGCTTGTAATAGTGAAGTACAAACCGTTAGACTCAAAATAATCAATGCTACTTTTTTCATTATTGAATATATTTTTTTATTATTATAATTATATTTTCTTTATTTTTATATTATTATAAAACCATAACTATATCATTTACAACACATAAAATATTGCAATGTAAATACAATCAAAGTCTTTAACAACTTTTTTTCGTATTGCAAAAGTACATAATTATTTCTCATAAAACACTCTTTTAGTAAAAAAAAATAAAAAAGGTGTCAATATTATATACAACTCGTCTATCGTCAGTCAATAAAAGTATTTTTCTGACACTAAAAACTGTCAAAATGTCTGCCTGTCTGTTTTACATAATTATAGGCTTATTTATCATGAATAGCCTATACATTAAGTATTTAATCTATGTTTTTTTTATTTATTCGATAAAATCAAGTATAGTTGGCATAAAATTAGTATAATAAGCAATGACAAAAAAATATTAATTTTCAAAAACATAAAAAAAAGAAAAAATATGAAAGTAAATGTAAAACCATTAGCAGA
>JAAYQB010000092.1 GCA_012519525.1 Bacteroidales bacterium
ATATAAAAAAATGCACTTAACCTACAACGAAATAAACTCGCAATACGCTGTAAAACAAAGTCTCCCCCTTGGGGGAGATTTAGAGGGGTTTTACGCCTTTAACGCCAAAGAATTAGACGAAGAAAACGGTATGTATTACTACTCAGCACGCTATTATGCCCCGCCTACTTTTATAAGCAGAGACCCGCTGTTTGAGAAGTATCCTTCAATATCTCCGTATTGCTACACGGCAAACAACCCCTTGAAGTATGTGGATCCGAGTGGGGAGGATTGGTATAGGAGCGATGAATCGGGATCCGTATTTTGGAAAGAAGGAAATGCTAATTTCGTTGATAAGAATGGAGAGAAATTTAGAAACATAGGAGAAACATACAGTTTATTTTCTAGTGGAATGAGGATTGATTATACCCAAAATGAAATTACGAAAGTAACAGATGCTGACCAACAACTTAATATAGAAGGAGGACAATATATTCCCAAACAGTTTACAACAGATAATGGACAGAAAGTAAGTGTCAGTTTTTCTGCATCTTCGGATAATGCTATTAGTTCAGACGTTATATCTGGAATAATTAAAAGTATAAATGAGGCAAATAATAGTGGAGCAAATATTGAGTCAATCAAAGTGTCTTCTACAACTGATCATTCTTCAAATGCAAAAAGGTCAGCACATACAGTAGCAAATGGAGCAAGAGCTATAGATATAAGTAGAATAAATAATGTTCCTGTATCGAAAACGGATATATATTCACCTATTTTACAAAAAGCTATTGGACGAGTACCTGGTTGGTTAGAAAATTATGGACCAAGTATTATACAAAAAATGCATAATGGAAAAGTAATACCTGCTCCATGGGCAAGAAATATTAAAGGAGGTCATTATGACCATATACATTATTCTGTACAAAAACGTTAAAGTTGACTAATAAATTTATAATATAATGAAAATAAGTTTTGTTGAAGTAATAATTTTTGTTGTTAGTGCATTGTGTAGTATACAAGCCCAAGATGTTTTTATTAAAAAACAAAAGCATGATACCACAAAAAAAATCCATTTAGAATCTTTTTCAGATTTACCGGATGAAATAGACGGATGTAGTTGTTATTTTTCTATATCTCAAGAAGATTTGGAAAGCGAGAGGTATATATTTGTGAATGATTTTGCTGCTTTAGCATTTGTAAAGATTGAAGGTAAATTAATAAGGTTTGAATTACAAAATCATGATGAAAAACGTAATATTTATTATTACATTCATAATGATGATACTATGAAAGTAGAAATAATAAAAAAGATAACTAATAAAGATGAAGCAGTAGTAATTCAAGGTCTTATTACAATAAGTACCGTAAAAGGATGCATAAAGCAAAAGTTTACGGGAGAGTGTGGATGTTAAATTTGGTAGTGTACCACCTTATACTTTTTAAAATAAAAACGAAAGTAAATGATAAAAAAAAGAGTAAGCAACAAATCTTATAACAAAAAACACTATCTTTGCAAAAAGAAATAACATAAAAAATGCACTTAACCTATAACACAACAAACTCGCAATACGCTGTAAAACAAAGTCTCCCCCTTGGGGGAGATTTAGAGGGGTTTTACGCCTTTAACGCCAAAGAACGCGATGAAGAAACAGGATTATATTATTATGGTATGCGTTATTACGCTGCGTGGATATGCCGCTTTGTGAGTGTGGATCCGCTGCAGTTTAAGTATCCTGAATTAACACCCTTCCAGTATGCGAGTAATACGCCAATATCTGCTATTGATTTAGATGGAGCTGAAGCTTATTTTATGGCTGATGGAACAAAAGTCGGACAAATTGGGAATGATAAAAATGTACGACTGTTGAATGAAAATATAAAATTAGAAGATGCTCAAAAATTAATAGATAAAGCAAATAGGATGTTAGAAGCTACATTTTCAACTCCTACAATCAACAAAGTGATATCAGAAGTAATTAATATTTATAGTGAAAAAAATAGCACTGATATAGGAATGACAGAAGCAGAATTGTATACAAGAGCATTTTTAACATTAATTAGACAAGCCGAAGCAGGGGGGACAAAGAATAGAGAGGAAATTGCTAACCCTTTGGATTATAATATTCGATATGGTAATTTTACATTTGACAGTTATTCAAAACATCCTAACATACTATATTCAGGTACTGGATATAATATACCATCTACAGCAGCTGGAGCTTATCAATTTAAATATGAAACATGGCTAAGTTTGAATTTAAACGATTTTTCTCCAGAAAATCAAGATAAAGGTGCATTAATATTAATCAAACGACAAGAAATTCAAGGAAAAAACGAACCTCATAAAATTGGTGTAATCAAAGATGTTCAAACAGGAAATGTTGAGAATGCTATTTACAAATTGAAAGGGACTTGGCCTTCGTTACCTAGTGGAAGCCAAGAGAAAATAACAATAGATGAAGCTAAAATACAATTCAAAAAAAATGTTGCAAATGAATTAAAAGGTAGTACAGTAATAAAATCAAAAAAACGAACTTTATTGTTTTAAATAAATTATCATGTGGATTTATAAACAAAAATTGATATATTTTTTAATTGTTTTTTTCTTTACAGCTTGTAATGAACAGTATAAAGGTAATGTAAATTGCCATTTAAATGATAAAACTTTTGTTGATAGTACAATGAAAGTAGAATTAGACACTTCGAGATATTTAGGTAAAACTCCTATGAAATCAAATATTTCATTATATGAATTATATACCAGACCAAAAGAAAAAATAGGATTCGGACATTGGGGAGGGATAACTTCTCATTTTTTTATTGGGGATAGTAGTATTAGTATTGACTGGAATGCCAATTGTTTTATTACATTTAAATCGACTTTTTCACAAAACAAGATTGTTTTATATTGGAGTGTTGAATATATTGATGGTGCGCCGTGTGAAGAATATTTTAAACTGTTTCAAAAAGTCAAAGCAAAATCGCCAAAAAAGAATGAGAAATTTGCAGAAATGTCATTATTAAATGATACAACTATACTTATTACTTATAGACATAAGGAATGGGTGCATAAAATAAATCATACAGAACCATGTTGTCCTGAATTTTTGTTTCCGGATACATTACAGTATTATGAATCATGGTAAAATATTTGGCAAGCGGTAAGAT
>JAAYQB010000093.1 GCA_012519525.1 Bacteroidales bacterium
GAACCACAAGAACCAAAAGAAGAAGTTTTTGTAAGTAAAACACCTGAAAACAGAAAGGTAATTTTAGAAGAATACACAGGTATTAATTGTGGCTATTGTCCCGATGGACATAAGAGAGCTGATTCGTTACGCAAACTATGGCCCCATAAGTTTTGGTCAATCAATATACACGCAGGAAATTTGGCTGCTGCTTATACTACAAATGAAGGGACAACTCTTTTTAATTCATTTGGAGTAAGTGCTATTCCCACTGGAGCTGTGAGCAGAGAGCTCGTTAATCTTGGAGACAATAAATATGCCTATGCAATTAACAGAGGAGCTTGGGGATATGTAGCCGAACAACTATTTAATCAAAAAGCCTATGCTAATGTAGCTGCTAAAACTACTATTAAGAAAAGTACTCGTCAATTAACATGTAAAGTACAAGTTTACTTCACCGATAGTGTTACGGTAGCGGAAGGAAAAAACTTTGTTAATATTGTATTGTTGCAAGACAATATTTGGGGAGCACAAGCTAATGGAGAAGCTTTCTATCCTGCAATGTATGATAAAAATACTGGCAAATACAAACACAATCACATGTTGCGTACATTCATTACGGGTGTTTCCGGTGAGGCAATACCGAAAAACAAAAAAGGAGAACTTTACTCTAAAACATTTACGTATACTATTCCTGAAACTATCAGCAATGAAGCCGTAGTTATTGATGACCTTAGTGTTTTAGTATTTGTATCACAAGCAGATCCGACACAAGCAATGAAAATAACAAAAGTTGAAGATATGCCACGAATTATCAATGCTTGCAAAAGTTCGATAAAAATCGAATAAAAAATAGTTGAATAAAACTCATTCAATCGTTTTACAATTAAAACACATGATAAATTTTCATGTGTTTTTTTATTTTTCTACTAAAAGGTTTTTATCATAATGGTTTTATTGGTAATGTTTTAATTTATTTAACTGAAAATAAATGGCAGTATTTAACTTGTTTATAAAAAAGATGTAATTTTGCATTTTTAACAAAAATTTATAAAATAATATGCGTATCAATAATAAACATAAAATAAGAGATATTGCAGGCGAAAAAGTAATTATTATTCAAGGTGAATACAGCACCAATTTAACTAAAATTGTATCTTTAAATTCTACTTCAGAATGGTTGTGGAAGGAGTTTGCAAATAAAGATTTTGAAATAGAAGATGTTGTAAGGTCTTTAACAGCTCGTTATAAAGTAGAAGCTAAGCAAGCAGAAGAAGATGCACGAAAATGGATAGATAAACTTGTTGCCTATCAGCTGATTGAAAAATAATATGCGAAAAATACTTTCTCTTATTCCTCAATCAATGCGACCCAAAACTTATGGAGTGGTTCTTACATCTATAGTTCGTGCTTTGTTGAATTTTATTGGTTTGGCAGCCGTCTTACCTATTTTAATGTTGGTGTTAGACCCCGACAGTTTAATGTCGAATATATGGGTTGAAAAAGTATTTTTATATTTGAGATTTTCATCTATCAATTATTTTATTATAGCAATATGTATTGGTGTTTTTCTTGTTTATTTAGTGAAAAATATTTTAAATATTTTTATAATTAATTTTCAAAACAAATACTATTTCCAACTGTATCATTATTTTACCAACTTAATGTTTGTTGATTACTTTCATAAAGATTTGACTTTTATGAAACAAAATCATCCTGTAACACTTACTCATCAAGTGAATAGTGCAAGTTCGGCATTAGCGTTTAATGTTTTGGCATCTATTGTCAATATTATAAGTGAAGGTGTTTTAATATTTTTATTGCTTGTTACGGTTTTATGCTACAATCCACCGGTGTTTTTGATGTTGCTTATCGTTTTTTTACCTATTAGCATTGCCTATGTATTTGTAGTAAAACGTAAATTAGAAACTTATGGGAAAGAAGAACATAAGGTGCGTAGACAACAAAATAGATTAATTAATGAAACTTTTAAAGGCTATGCGGAAATAGTGCTTAATAAAGCTTTTGCTTCCATAAAAAAACGTTTTGATTCCAACTTGGAATTGCTCAAATTTTATAAATTAAAAAATGAACGTATATCCAATTTGCCGTTTCTAATATTAGAAATGGGAGTGGTAATTGGAATGATAGTGTTGATTTTGATGAATTTACATACGGATGGAAGTACTTTGAAAATTTTGTTTGCCGTATTTTCCATAGCAGCTTTGCGTATGCTACCGGCAATACGCACTGTAGTAAGTCGTTGGATGCAAATTAAGTTTAACCAATATGCTATAGATATTATTAGTGAAAATATCAATACGAAAACGATTGTGGAAAAGGAAGAAGATAGCTGTCAAGATAGATTGACTTTTCAAAATGCCATTCATGTTGACAATATATATTACACTTTTGAAGATGAATTAAATACGCCAATCATAGAGGCTTTGTCTTTCTCGGTTAAAAAAGGAGAATGTGTTGGAATTAAAGGAGCTACAGGCGTAGGTAAAACGACACTTTTTTATTTATTAATGGGATTTTATTTTCCGCAAAAAGGAAAAATAACTATTGATAACGAAGAACTCACACCAAAAACATTAAAAGCATGGCAAAATATGATTGCTTATGTTTCTCAAGAAGTTTTTATTTTCGATGCTTCTTTTGCTCAAAACATCGCCATGACACTCGATAATGATAAAATAGATAGAGATAAAATAAATAAGGTTTTGGAAACTGTAAAGTTGCAATCATTATTTGCGCTTTATCCTGATGGAATGGATACAAAAATAGGCGAAATAACCAATCGTTTATCAGGAGGAGAAAAACAACGTTTGGGAATAGCTCGTGCTTTGTATAAAGATGCTGAAGTGCTGTTTTTTGACGAAGCAACTTCTGCTTTAGATGCACAAACCGAACAAGATATTCAATTAACCATACAACAACTACTCGAAAGCGAAAAAAACTTGACCATTCTGATGATAGCACACAGAGAAACTTCTTTACATTGTTGCACGAAAATTATTGATATAGAGAATAAGCGAATTATTAATACTTGATTTATGGATTATATTGTTGCTAATCATAGATTTAGAATAGTATCGAAAACGCCCTCACAGTTTTTTCAGCGCTTTCATTACGGATTGCCGTTTTTAGAAAAAGAAGAAAGCAATCAAGCGCTATTATTTAAAGTAATTTTAGAGTCAGACATAATAGATTGGAAAATATCACCGCAAAATTATCAAAATATCAAGCAGTTATCGGAATTTGAATTTGATGAATCAATTTGTAAACTATTCAGTTATGACAAAGGCTTTCTTTTTAGAATGGATTTTAAAAAGAAAAAAAAACCGTTGCTGATGCTATCGGAAGAAAATAACTTTCATTTTTTCACAAATTATGTTGATGGGAGAAGCTACAAACCTTACGAGTTTACATTTGCTTTATGGATAGCTTACGGATTGGCAACTGTTTCGCATTCTACATTAGCATTACACGCTTCTTCTATAATACATGATAATCAAGCGATTTTGTTTTTAGGAGAATCGGGAGAAGGAAAAAGTACCCAGTCAAGATTATGGATTGAACATGTTTCAAATGTTTCTTTATTTAACGATGATAGTCCTATAGTGAGAGGATTTAATGAAAATGTACTTGCTTATGGTTCAATGTGGAGTGGGAAAACAGATTGTTATAAAAATGAACATTATCCACTCAAAGCATTCGTACGCATAAGACAAGCAAAAGAAAATACAATTAAAAAACTAAGTGCATTGGAAGCAATTGCTGCATTGTATCCTTCTTGTCCGCCTATGTTTGCTTACAATTCCTATTTAGTGGATAATATAACGGCTACTTTATCGAAAATAATAAAAAATGTTCCGGTTTATATTTTAGATTGTTTACCTAATCAAGAAAGTGTAATGCTAACCTATCAAGCTCTTTTTAATAAAAATTACGATGAGAATAATTGATAGTGATACTTTTTTTGCTTTTTTGATAGAAGAAATTTCAGCCGGAAAAACGGTTACTATTCGTGCTAAAGGTACGAGTATGCTACCTTTTATTCACGAAAACGACATCTTACAACTTGTTCCATTGTGTAAAACGGAACTAAAAAAAATGGATATAATATTGTTTAAATATAAGGATAGCTATTTATTACATAGAATAGTAAAAAAAAATAACGAAATCTTATTACTTCAAGGAGATGCCGTTGCAAAACATACGGAAAAAATAAAAATAGAGAATGCGGTTGCATTATTACAGCAAATTAAGAGAAAAAACGGAAAAACAATAAAATGTAAATCGTTAAAATGGCGTTTATTGTCTTATCTGTGGTATATTTTACTGCCTTTTCGTTCTTTATTATTAAAGGTGTATAAAAAAATTATTTTGTATGAATCAAAATGATAAACGTTTATTGGCTTTAGTAAAGAGTGGTTTATGGAAAAACGAACCGCTTTATGACTTATTTTCCGGCATGAACAATGAGGATTGGGAAGTTATATTCAAACAAGCATCTATTCAGGGAGTAATGGGAATTGCCTATGACGGCTTATTCCCTTGGATTGATAAAATAAAAGTTCCTCAACAGCTATTGCTAAAATGGACTGCCAATGTTGATGCTATGGAAAAACGATACAATAAACAATACGAGACATTGGAAACATTGATAGCATTTTATGCTAAAAATAATATTAAAGTTTTGATATTAAAAGGAATAGGATTATCTATGCTGTATCCTTATCCGTTTCATCGCGAAGGAGGAGATATAGATATTTATCTTTTTGACGATTTTAGTAAAGGAAATGAATTAATAGAATCTGTAGGGATAAAATTTGATAAAGATAAAAATGTCAATCCGAAACACAGTGTTTTTTATTGGAAAAATATATATGTGGAAAATCATCAGTGGTTTTTAAATTGGCATGGGATTTTTAAAAAGAATAAACATATAGAATTTATTTTGAGACAAGAAGCAAGAGTAGAAAATTGCGAAAAAGTGATGATAGGTAATCAGGAAGCTTATGTGCCATCGTCCGCTTTCAATGCTTTATATATTATGGGACATATGGCATCGCATATGATAAGTTCTTCTATTGCTGTTCGTCATTTATGCGATTGGGCTGTTTTTCTCAATAAATATTACGCTGAAATTGATTTGCAGAAAATAGAAAATGTTTTTGCAAAAACAAATCTTTTTAAATCGTATAAAATTATTAATAATCTGATATTAAAGCATATTACTCTTCCCGATAAAATAAATATTTCTTATGAAGAAAAATTTCAAAAAATAGAGGAAATTATCTGGAGAAAAAATATTTCACCGCCTTTGGATTTGAAAAACGATAAAAAGCAACATAAAGCAAGTATATTATTTTTTAAATTATTAAAATTAAAAGAAAGATATAGGATTTCTATATTGTTGAATAATAGAGTGTTTGCTTTTAAAATGCTTTTGCATACAATCGGCAAAAAAATAGTAAAAATATTTACTTTTTAACACATCACGAAAATAACAGAAAACTTCTTGCTGTAATTTCAAAATTTTTAATAGAAAAAGCTGTTTTGTACAAAAAAAAAATGTAAATTTGCGTTTTATTTATTTAAAACGTATGGGTTTTGTTGAAACGTTGAGATGGCGAGGTATGATACAGGATATCATGCCGGGAACGGAAGAGCTTCTAAAGAAAGAAAAAGTAGCAGCTTATGTCGGTATTGATCCGACTGCCGATTCATTACACATTGGACATCTCGTAAGTATAATGTTGTTAAAACATTTACAATTACATGGTCATAAACCTTTGATAGTAATGGGAGGGGCAACCAGTATGATAGGGGATCCTTCTTTTAAGTCCGACGAACGTAAGCTATTAACAAGAGAAACAATTGAATATAATTCAAGCTGTATAAAAAAACAATTTTCACTTTTTCTTGATTTTGATTCTTCTGATAATGCAGCCGAACTATTAAATAATTATGATTGGACAAAAGATTATACTTTTTTAAATTTTATTAGAGATATAGGTAAACATATTTCTGTTAACTATATGATGGCTAAAGATTCGGTTAAGAAACGTTTGGAAACGGGGATATCTTTTACTGAATTTTCATACCAATTATTACAAGCTTTTGATTATTTGCATTTGTATCAACATAAAAATTGCCGATTGCAAATGGGCGGTTCAGATCAATGGGGAAACATTACTACAGGCACGGAATTGATACGTAGAGTGTGCGGAGGAGAAGCTTATGCACTTACCTGTCCATTGATAACAAAGAGCGATGGAGGAAAATTCGGAAAAACTGAAAGTGGAAATATTTGGTTAGATTCGCAAAAGACTTCTGCATACGCTTTTTATCAGTTTTGGTTAAATTGCTCAGACGAAGACGCTAAGAAATTTATACGTATTTTCACTTTATTACCTCAGGAAGAAATAATACAGTTAGAAAAAGAGCATGAGCAAGCCCCTCATTTAAGAATTTTACAAAAAACTATTGCTACTGAACTAACTATATGTGTACACTCTTTGAATACTTATAATAAAGTATTAGAGGCAACTGAAATATTATTTGGAAAATCAACCGCTGATGCTTTAGCTAATTTGTCTGAAGAAATGTTTTTGTCTGTATTTGAAGGAGTTCCTACATTTAATGTCGCTCGTTCAGCTATTGAAAATACAATTAATATTGTAGATTTGTTAGTGGAAAAAGCAAATGTTTTTTCTTCAAAAGGAGAATTACGGCGTTTAATAAAAGAAGGTGGATTGTTTGTCAATAAAAATAAAGTTTTAGAAGAAATACTTGTTAATCAAGATTATTTGTTGAATAATAAATATATTTTGATACAAAAAGGAAAGAAAAATTATTATGTCATTATAGTATCATAAATTAAGATAAAAAAGATGAAAAATATAATACGAATTTTTATCAGCATTGTTGCTATTAGTATGATGATGTCTTTGGGTTATGCTCAAGAGCAAACAGAGAGTCAAAAATCGAGCAAGAAATTTCGTCAAAGAAATTTAGGAGTAGAGCAAAAGAAATCTCAAAATAAAATACGTAGAGGTGGTATCATGACTTACCCACAAGGGATAGCAGCTAAAAAGTTTAATATAGGATTTACTTTGGGAGGTGATATAGCTTTAATGGATGCTTTAGAGGTTGAAAAATGTCCTTTTGGTGCTAATTTTACTATTTTTATGCATGGAGTTTTAAAAAATACCAATACGGTTGCATTAGGAACTGAAATAAAAGGATTTTATTTTCTCACGAATAAAGATAAAATAGTGAAAAATCTTAGTGTAGCAGGGATGGACGTAAATCCACCGGAAGTAAAAGTAGATAATTGGTTACTTACTACAGTGCAATTTAGTGTATTGGGTAATTTTAATCCATTACCTCGATTTAATCTTCAGATAAAGGGGAATATAGGTCCACTAATAGCATTGGTTCCTCCCTATGAAGCAACATATCAATTTAAAGAGCGACAATTCGATGGAACTTATAAAACGACAACGCATAATTTTAAATACGAAGCTCCTGTATCTAACACCTTATCAATTGGCGTTGCGTTTACAACAGGAATGGATGTGTTATATGCTATTACAAAAAATACGGAATTTAAATTCGGGCTGGACTGGTCTTATTTACGCTTTAATTACACTAAGATATGGCAAGATACGATAGATTATGAATCTTATGTAGTTAATAAAGAACCCTATGCAATAAAAGAAGTAGCACAATTTGGAGTATTTGACATTCATGTTGGCTTTGCTTTTAGCTTTTAGAATAAAAAATATATTATAATATAAAACATTAATTAAATATGAATAACGCAATTTTTAGTTTTAGAGAACCAAAAAATGAACCGGTTTACTCATATGCTCCTGGTTCTGAAGAAAGAAAACTTTTACAAGAAGAATTAAAACGACAAGCAAGTATGCAGGTGGAAATTCCGCTTATTATTGGAGGAAAAGAAATCAAGACTGGAAAATTGGGCAAGGTAGTGATGCCCTGTGATCACAAACATGTATTAGGCACATATCATAAATGTACGGAAAAAGAAGTAAAAATGGCTATTAATGCAGCTATGAAAGCAAAAGAACAATGGGCTAATTTACCATGGATTGAACGTAGTAGTATTATATTACGAGCTGCAGAGCTTTTTGCTAAAAAATATCGCTACGTAATGAATGCGGCTACTATGTTAGGTCAAGGAAAAAATGCGATGCAAGCAGAAATTGATTCGGCATGTGAA
>JAAYQB010000094.1 GCA_012519525.1 Bacteroidales bacterium
AATAGAAATTAAAAAAGGAGAGGTTGACCTCTCCTTTTTCTTATCCTAAAAATATAGTTTTTAATTGTTTTTCTCCTATTATCTCAATTGCAGCCATTGCTTTTTCTTTTGTTTTAAAATAAGTAATACTGCATGGAAAATCGGTTTCTTGCGTACTAACCGTATCGTTTTTAACAATAATAATATATTTTTTCTCTTGAATATTATTCCAATCCGGTTGCCAACCTTCATTTAAATAAATACTTACATTTAATAAATCATTCATTGACAACCAGCGTTCAATGTGTTTTTCCGAAATACAATTGTTGCGATCGTTGTACAAGGTTGTATGATTGTGTTTAACCTTGCCGAACATATCTAAAAAATAGGTTTCTTTTTTATAATACAACAATTTCATTATTTCGTCTAAACGCATATCTTTCAATTTTTAATATCCGAAAATTTGTTCTAACTTGAGTACTTTAACTTTTCCTATTTTCTTCAGATATTTCATATCCATTTCCTTTGTATTTCCCATAACAACAAAAGTACGAGGTTTTCCTGTTACATATTCCTTTTGAAATTGTTTAATATCTTGAAGATTAAGCGTCATTAATTCTTCAAAAGTTTGTTTTCGCGGGTCTTCTTTTAATCCTAATTTTTGCCAACTTAAAAATGTCCAAATCACTCTGTCTTTAGTAATACGCGATGTACGATAGCTATTAATGCTTGATTCTTTTGCAATATTGAAAGCAGCGTCAATTTCCGGCATATTGTTCATAAGTTCATTAAAAGTTTCGATTGATTCGGCTAATTTATCAATTCCGCAGGCAATATAAGATACATTTTGACACAAATGATTGGTATCGGATGGAGATGCATATTGAGACATTGCCGAATAAGCTAATGCACGTGCTTCTCTCATTTCTTGAAATACAATCGAATTCATACTGCCTCCAAAATATTCGTTGTATAAACGAATTTTAGAAGTAATATCTTTTTGGTATTTATTACCGAAAGACATTGTATATAAATTTACTTGAGGAGACTCATAATGAACTACATAAACCCTATCTTTGCTTGGGACGTTTTCTTTGAAAATTACTTCTGCAGGAACATCTTTTAAATCTTTTAAATTATGATGTTCATTAATGCTTTTCGAAACAGTCGATAAATTATCAGGTCCGTAATAAATAATAAATTGTTTATAATTCATCCAATCTTGTACTTTAGTAATTAATTGTGTCGGTGTGATAGCTTTTAATTCTTTTGTACTTAATTGCGTTGCAAAAACAGGCGATTCGGTTCCAAACATTCCATAAGTAATCAAATGAGAGAAAATTGCATTTTGATTATGTTTTGAGTTTTCGCGAGATTTTAATATATCACTAATTAAATTGTCAAGAGCTTCTTGATTGGGTTGAGCATTTTTAACTATATCTTCAAATAATTTAATTGCTGCATCCATATTTTTCGATAAACCCGAAATAGTGATATAACTACGCTCACTACCTGCCGACATATCAAATGTACAACCTATTTTATAAAACTCTTCTTTGATTTGTTCGGGAGTCAATGTTTTAGTGCCAAGGTATTCAAAATAAGAAAAAGCGATGTTTAAATACTTATCTTGATATATTCCCATATCAATTACATAATTCAAATAAAACAATTCATTGTCGTAGTTTTTAGTGTGATATATTTTAGTATTATTTTCTAAAAGGGAATAACCTATTTTTGAAACATCAACAAATACAGGCTCGATAGGATTTACTTTGCGTTCTTCTATCATTTTCACAAAATCACTTTTATCGGTTCTATTGATGGTAATAGGAGTAATTTTAGGTTTTTTAACCTTTTCGATATCTGTCGGTTTTCCTTTACGTTTATAAATAACAACATAATTGTCTCTTCGTAAATATTTTTTTGCAAAATCAATTATATCTTGTTTTGTAATTTTTTCTAAACGATCCAAAGAAATTACTTTTTCTGCCCAAGGAATATCCAAATAAAAAGCTTCTTCCATTGCATCCACTCGTCCGCTATTGCTTTCATACGCCGAGATTTCTCTTAAACGTAAATCATTAATACAAGCCTGTAATAACCAATCTTCAAAGGCTCCTTGCTGCAATAAGTCTATTTGCTCTAATAAGATATTACGCACTTCTTCAAGAGTTTGTCCTGCTTTCGGACTTCCATACATCATCATATAAGAATAATCATGCAACATAACAGGAGCAGAACCGGCACCTAAAGTACGTTGTTTTTGATTGACATTCAAATCTATTAAGCCTGCATGTCCGTTTGTAATAATCATTTCTGCCAATATCATTACAGGGATTTCTTCCGATTTCGGATTTCCAAAACGCCATGCTAAACGTATATTTTCTGCTTCTTTCCCCACAACTTCTTTTTCGATAGGAGCTGTAATAGGTTCTTCCGGTTGAAAGGAAAAAGGAGGAATGGGAGAAGATTCCATTTTTCCAAAATATTTGTCTATTAATGCAATAGCTTCATCGGGGTCAAAATCTCCTGCCATAATAAATGCCATATTATTAGGAACATAATAGGTAGAAAAGAAATTTTTTACATTGGTAATAGAAGGATTACGCAAATCTTTTTGTGTTCCTATAGTGGTTTGTGTTCCATAAGGATGATTGGGAAACAATGCTTCCATTAATGCTGCATTTACTCGTCTTCCGTCTTGCGTTAAGGTCATGTTTTTTTCTTCATAAATTGTCTCTAATTCCGTATGAAATAAACGAATAACCGGATTTTGAAAACGATCTGCTTGTATGATTAGAAAATTTTCTAACTGATTGGATGGAATATTTTCATAATAATTGGTAAAATCAACCCATGTAGCAGCATTAGTACCACTTGAACCGATAATCGACATCAACTTATCGTATTCGTTTGCAATGGCATATTTAGATGCTATTTGTGAAATACTATCAATTTTAGCATAAACGGCTTTACGCTCTTCTTCTTTCGATTCATCTATCTTACGATATTCTTCAAATAATTTTTCTATCTCATCCAATAAAGGTTCTTCCGCTTCCCAATTGGTTGTTCCAAAACTTTTTGTTCCTTTAAACATTAAATGTTCAAAATAGTGAGCCAAACCGGTGGTTTCGGCAGGGTCTAATTTACTACCCGCTTTGGTTGCAATAGTGATTTTGATTTTCGGTTCTTCTTTGTTAACAGACATATACACTTTTAATCCATTATCAAGCGTATAAATACGTGCTTTTAAAGGATCGTTGGGAACCGTTTCGTACTGATACGTTTTTTGAGTAAATCCACTGAATACAAAACCAACATACAAAAATGTGATTATTACTAATTTTTTCATCATAATATTAATTTTTTATTTTTATTAAATTTAAAAAGCAAAAGTAATCAATTTTTTGCTTATATCTTTATATTTTCTTTATATTTTTACGCTTCCTGAAAAAAAATTTTAAAACGCATTGAAAATTTGAAATCAATTATCACAATAATTTAAATAATAAAGACGTTATTCAAAAAAATATACGCGTACACTAACTAAAAAATAATCGCTATGCAATCAATTATTAAATTCAACCTAATCTTTATTATATGCACACTATTATTGTTAGTTCCCAAAAAAGGATGCGGTCAAGAAGAAAAGACAATGCACCATACCATAGGACTTAATTTGTTACAACTACCTGCCACCACCATTGATATTACTTATGCATTTTCTAATAACCCACAGTACGACTTCTTAATTAATTCCGGATTTACCTTTAATTATTCAAAATCAATTGACTATATAGGATGGTTATTAAGTCCTCATTTCGACTGCGGCAACGATGGTTTTACTATGATACAACAAAGCGGTGCATTCTTAAAAGGAGGAATGAAATACAATGTCAGAAAATCGTTCGATAAAAAATATTATTTCTTTTTCTCAGCATACGTATGCGGTTCTTGGATATATGAAGAAGCCGAAAAAACGAACCGATTAAAACACCATAAATTTATCTATGGATTTACCGGAAATGTCGGTTATCATATAAATATATATAAAAAAATAAGTACGGATATTGCCATAAACATTTCTTACACACCTGATAAAACCGTTAAAGATTTATACGGCTACGAAAATTATATTCCGGGAATGGGTTTTATGGAAACATGCGGAAGCAACAAATGTGTTTTTCCAATGATAGTTTGGTCTATAAAATATCAAATACAATAATTTAAATAATAAAGACGTTATTCAAAAAAATATACGCGTACACTAACTAAAAAATAACTCTTATGAAAACAAAAACATTTTTAATAGTACTATTACTGACAGGAATATTTTGGAGTTGCGAACGACAATGCATATTGCCAAAAGAAGAGATTGGAACCGGAGAAATTATAGCTAATGCAAAAATAAATACGGCAAATAAACATTTAAGTGATATTTCACAGGAAGAAGCCGGCAAATGCATACAATCAGAGGCACAAAATATTGATAACTTACAGGTTGGTTTTGATGATGGCGTACATTATCAGGCGATTGACTTTTCAAAATATTCCGTACTTGAAAAAGAAATAAGAGCTGGAGGATGTTCTGCTGTCTGTGAACGAAATGTTTCTAAAGATACAAAAAACAAGAAAATAGTATATACGATAACCGTACATCAATGTGGAAAATGTAAAATGATGATTATGAACTGGAATTGGGTGTTGGTTCCGAAAATTCCGGAAGATTATACAATAGAATATAAAGTACTTAAAAAGTAAATCAAAAAAATACAAATTAATTACCATGAAAATACGCCATTTATTTTTCTTTATCATTATAATCTTTGTTTTTGCAGGATGTACACATAGATGTCCTGACGATTTTCCCATAAATATCCGGTATTTTCCCTATAAAAAGGGAAATATACTTTCTTTTCATAATACACAAGGAGATACAGTATCCACTACTGTTCAAAAGGTAATGCAAAATAAAAATAAAAATGTACCTTGGGGAAGTAAAGGTTTATGTTTCGCCGACTATTTTTTTTCGTCAAGTGGAGAGGTACAATTAAACGGTAATTTTAATGCATTTGCATATCCCGGCAATTCACATTTTAGTACTATTTCTTTATCCGTTGATATTTCGTATAATAAATTCACAATTTTTTTCGATAGATATTTCTCTTTTGAAGGAAATAATTATAATATCTTCGGAGACACTATTTTGTTAAGTGATGGTCAAGAAAGCATTACCATTGTCAAAAACAAAGGCATTACGGAATGGACGGATGGAAACGGAGAGGTTTGGAAATTAATAAATTAACTAAAAAATAACTCTTATGAAAACAAAAACATTTTTAATAATCTTCTTCTTTGTATTTACAATCCTTAACAGCTGTGAAAGAGATACTTCTTCTATTTGCGACAAACTCTTAGAACAAGGAAATGCCGGTCAATCCTTGCTGAAAGGAGAATGGAAATTTGAATCTTTTGCTTATACCCTAAATGGTAGTACAATAAAATACAAGGAAAAAATTCAAAAAGGAACGTTAGCCTTTAACGACACAATGATGGGTGTTTCACATACCAATACAATAAGATTTCTATATACACTGGAAGGCAAAAATAATATAATGATTAAAATGAAAGGGTCAACATATATTAATCCGCCGCAAGAAGAAAATGATATTACTGTTGCTTTAATCAATTCATTATGCTATGTCATA
>JAAYQB010000095.1 GCA_012519525.1 Bacteroidales bacterium
ACATATCTATCGGTATTTTTTTAATGCTGTCGCCCTTTTCTTCATCTAAAAAATCGTATTTTACCATTTGCTCTATCACCGTATTTCTTCTATTGAGAGCATTTTCGGGATGACGCCTTGGACTATAACGAGTGGGTGCTTTTAACATGCCCACCAATAAAGCCGACTCTTCAATATTCAAATCTTTAGCTTCTTTATCAAAGTAAGTTTTAGCCGCCGATTTTATCCCATGCGAAAGATTACCAAAGTCTACCGTATTCAAATACATAGCTATAATTTCAGTCTTCGAATAATTTCTTTCTAATTTAACAGCTACTACCCATTCTTTAAATTTAGTTAAAACCAATTGAAAAACAGACGGGTCCTCATTGCGAGGAAATAAGTTTTTTGCCAATTGCTGTGAAATTGTACTCCCCCCCCCTTTTCTACGACCTGTAAGAACACCCGCTGTAACACGAAACAGTGCTTTAGCATCGATACCCGAATGTTTATAAAAACGAACATCTTCCGTAGCAATAAGTGCTTCTTCCAAATGTTTCGACAATTGACTATAGGCTACATTAGAACGATTTTCAATATAAAATTTTCCTAACACATAACCGTCTTCAGAAATAATTTCTGTTGCTAAATTGGTTTTCGGATTTTCTAATTCTTCGAACGAAGGCATAAAACCAAGCCATCCTAATGAAATAAAAGTGAATAGCAGAATTACTATTCCCCAAGCTATCAGAAAGATAGACCAAAACCATTTACGAGCGGTAGATTTGGATTTTTTTTGTGTTTTATTTTTTTCTTTAGCCATTATTGTTCGGATTTTATACTATCATCTTTTCTTTTAGGTGCAATAAATAAACCTATAGAATTAATTCCCGTTAGTGTATCAACACGCATAGCATGTTTGACTTTCATGGTGTATTTTCCTTGCAAAGGAAACGTTAAAGTGCCATAAATTACATTTAGTTCTCTAATACGACCTCCTTTTCCAAAGGCTTTTCCATCGGGTTGAAATAAATCGCAAGAAACGGTGTCAATCACTTCTTTTCCATTGGGTAAGTTAGTGTAAATAAAGAAATAAATTTGTTGAAATTCGTAATTATCGTTATAGCGTATCGTAAAACCGATATCATGATTTGTTATGGTATCCGTAACATTTAAAATAAAATTCAAAGGGGATGCTACTGCCCATTGTTCGTTATCAATAGTATAGTTTTTATAATATACATAATCGTCCGTGCAAGCCGTAAAAAGATTGAATAACACTAAGACAAATAATATTTTTTTGATATACGTAGGCATTTTCTTTAATCGTTAATTCGTTTTAAATCATCTATATTTACTTCTACTTCATTGAATTTTGACTGATTTATTTTAGCATACCTCTCCAAATCTTCTACTTTTTTATTTTCTTTATTGCTTTGTATTATCTCTTTTATTTTATCGGTCGGGATTGCATACAAAGTGTGAGAATCATCGTTTTTATAATAATACCACATTAGATTTTGAAAAATGTCTATTTTATGACACACGGCTTCGCCTTTTTCGGTATATAACACAGTGTTCGTGTTAGGGAAGTTTTTCAATTCTTCGATATATGCTTCATTTTCGTAATTAAGACAGCATTTTAATTTTCCGCATTGTCCTGCCAATTTTTGAGGATTCAGCGAAAGTTGCTGTGTTTTTGCAGCAGCCGTATTTACCGATTTAAAATGATTTAACCAAGAAGAGCAACAAAGTTCTCGACCGCAACTTCCGATACCTCCCAAACGTGCCGCTTCTTGACGTACTCCAATTTGTCGCATTTCGATACGAATACGGAATTTTTCGGCAAGAATTTTTATCAATTCTCTAAAATCAACACGCTTATCTGCCGAATAATAAAAAATTGCTTTTGAACCATCGCCTTGATATTCTACGTTATTGACTTTCATATCCAATTGCAAATCCCAAGCGGCATAACGTGATTTCATCATCGTATCGTTCTCTTTTTTCACTAAATTCACCCATTTTTCTATGTCGTTCGTACGTGCTTTATGATACACTCTTTTAGTAACTTCGCTCACATTTTTATTTTGCATTTGCAATTTAACTTGATGTCCCATCATAGAAACAATGCCGATATCAGTGCCGTTAGTCGCTTCGACCAAAACAATATCGCCCACTTCATAAAACTCATTGGAAACAGGTAAATTGAAAAAATCTTTGTCCCCGTTTTTAAAGCGAACTTCAACAATTTGTTTTTCCGAAAAAGCCGGAAGTCGTATATCCTCTAACCAATCATAATTGGCTAATTGGCAGCAACCGTAACTATATAAATGATTATTATCCTCATTAGGATTGGGTATTTCGCTCAATCCTCTTGTCAAAAAAGGATTGGCTGCTATTTTATCTCCCTCATAATTATGATCACACGCAATATGTATGTCTTCTTCTATCTCTTGATTTTCACTAATAAAATTAGTTTTCTCCATATCTTATTTTTCTTTTTTAATATCTACAAAAATACTAAAAATGTAGATACAAAAAGAAACGAATCTTAATTAAAATAATTATCCTATCAGATAACAAATAAAAATAATGTATTTTTGCAAAAAATATCAATATGAAAAGACTTTCTTACTTTGTTATCATAAGTTGTTTGGCTATCACTATTTTTGCATGTAAAAAATACGAAAGCCAAATAAAAGGAAAAGTAAGCTATATTGACATTGAAACGCAAAAAGAAGTTGCCGCTTCGGGTGCTATTTTAGAAAAAATTCAGATTATCAAAGATAAAGAAAATAAAATGGCAACTATTCGAAGCGATAGCAACGGTTTTTATGTTTTCGACTATGTAACGGATGGAAAATGGAAAATCAAAGGACAACTTACAATCGATACTATTGTTTATCAAAGCTATTCTGCTATTATCACTACTTCGGGCGAAGATAAGAAAGAAGTAGATATACGTTTAGATTCTGTTTATGTAATAACCAATGAAGAATAATAAGATGAAAGTAACACTCTACGGCAAATCATTACAAGAAACTTGTTTCACTGTTATACAGCAAGTAATTGATATATTGGCTACTCATTGTAGTTGGGTATATGTTTATCAGCCTTTTTACGAAAGCATAAAAAACGATTTTAATTTTCCTGCTAATTTTCGTGCAACTAATAGTGAAGGTGTTGAAAAAGATACGGATTACGTGTTTTCAATTGGTGGCGACGGTACTTTTTTAGATGCACTTACCTTAGTGAAAGATTCCGGCATTCCAATGTTTGGAATCAATATAGGACGTTTAGGATTCTTGTCGAGTGTAAACATTCACACACTTGAACAATCAATCATTGACATTAAAAATAAAAATTTTCATATCGAAAAGCGTATGCTTTTGCACTGCGAACCTACTATCGGAAATGACATTAATTGGGCATTGAATGACATTAGCATACAGCGTAATAATAATTCGGGAATGATTTCTATTTCCGTATCTATTAACGGTGAGTTTTTAAATACCTATTGGTGCGACGGATTAATTATAGCTACTCCGACAGGTTCTACAGCTTACTCTTTAGGCTGTGGCGGTCCTATTATTATGCCTATGGTAGACGCAATAGTACTAACTCCCATAGCATCGCATATGCTCACAGTACGACCATTGGTCATACCTGCCGACAGTCTGATTGAAATCAAAGCGGCAAGCAGAGCTGCTACACACGTAGTGTCCTTAGATTCTAACTCTTACACTGTCAACACAGGTACTACACTGACTATTTCTAAAGAAAAATTTCATATTAATCTCATCTGTCTATCACATCAAACCTTTTCTAAAACTTTAAGAGAAAAACTAATGTGGGGATTCGACAAAAGAAATTAAATAATCATTATATTTTTTCAATACTATGGGCATTATTATCCGACAAAGCATTAAAGGAACGATTGTAAACTATGTAGGGGCTTTTATCGGTTTTGTCATTACTTTTGCCATTACTACCAAATTTTTAACTGCCGAAGAAATCGGTCTTGTTCGTATCTTATTGGAAGCCGGTTTGTTATTCGGTGCCTTATCGCAAATGGGAATTAGTTCTTCCGCAATTCGATTTTATCCTTATTTTAAAGACGAAAAAAATAAAGACAACGGCTTTTTCTTTTGGACAATCATCATCCCTTTGATAGGTTTTATACTGACAACTTTATTGTTTATTATCCTTAAAAATCCTATTAGTCGTTATTTTTCTGAAAATTCGGCACTGTTTGTCAACTATTACTACTACATTATTCCTTTGGGATTCTTTTTCCTATACATAGTTGTTTTTGAAACCAATGCCAATGTATTGATGCGAATTGTCGTCCCTAAATTCATAAGAGAAATAGGCATACGCTTAATGACCCTTGTTGTTTATCTGCTCTATGCTTTCCGCTATATCAATCTGGATTGGTTTATTACCTTATTAGTCAGCGTGTATGGCGTTGCTACATTATTGAATATTATCTATCTTTTTTCTTTAAAAAAGGTTTCGTTCAAGCCCAATTGGTCTTTTATAAGCAAGCCTTTACGCAATTCTTTTTTATTTTACACTTCTTTTCTTATATTAGCCACACTTAGCGGTAGCATTATGGGAAAACTCGATGTCTTTATCGTAAGCGGACAATTAGGACTACAAGATGCGGGTATTTACTCCATTGCTTTTTACATTGCTATAATAGTCGAAATACCTTACCGCTCGTTGCTTGCCATATCTCTACCTGAAATATCGCAAAGCATTAAAGACAAAGACATTGCTTATACTAATACTTTATGCCGACGAATATCGTTGCACCAATTTTTAACAGCTTGCTTTATCTTTTTACTTATATGGATTAATATTGACTTTGTATTTGAACTATTACCCAACGGAAAAATATATGCCTCCGGCAAATGGGTAGTGTTTTTTATAGGACTTTCACGACTGATTGACAGTTCGTTTAGTGTCAGTTTATCGGTATTGAATTTTTCAAAATATTATTATTATTCTTTATTATTTACGTTTGCTTTGGTGGGGTTAGTGATTGCTTCCAACTTACAGTTTATTCCTATCTTTGGCATGACAGGTGCCGCTTTAGCAATGCTTGTATCCTACACCCTCTATATTATCTCGCTTTTGATTTTTACACAATGGAAACTGAAAATAAATCCTCTCTCCTACGGTTTAATAAAAGTAGTTGTTACTGCCTTGCTTATTATCGCTATTAGCTGGCTATGGAAACTTTTTGTAAGTCCTCATCTTTTTGCTACTACTATTAATCAACTATTATTACTATTTATTAACGCAACCGGCAAAACAGTGTTGGCTCTGGGTATAGGCTTTTTATTGGTTTACAAATGGAAGGTGTCGGATGAAGTGAATAACTTAGTTGACAAATTCTTAAGCAAAATAGGAATTAATTTGGGAAAATAAGTAGTAAAAAACTCCATATCTTAAATAATCTATTTTCTACTGCACCTTATATATTTAACTAATTTATGTTTATTAAATACAAATAACGCAGGAACCGTTATTGAAAATCCGTATTGATTCATAACAAAATGACTTTCCAATAAGTATTTTATGCTATTTCCATATTTTGATTTAATTCTTTCCAATTCCGAAATATTGTCAAACAAAACATATAAAGGATAATCTTCTTTTTCATTATATGCTTTTGTTAATAAACTATCCATAGAAATTCGGTAACAATTTTGACAAACTCCAACTGTTCTATAAGTAAATAACATATAATCTTCTTCAAGAATACTATCCTTACAATAAGTGTTTATATATCTATATAACAGTGCCTCATACTGATAGTTTACCAAATTCTGACTTACACAGCGAAAAGAAAATATTAAAGTAATAACTAATAGTATTAATTTATTTCTCATATTCTAATTTTAATTTTAATACCATTATATGATTTTTTCTGCAAGCATCCCCAATACAACCGAATGAAATACCGTATAATCCATTGGATGTCGGATACCAAAATGAAGAATAACCCCCTCCTTTTGTTTTCCAAATAATATCTCCTATAATTTTAAAATTTTCATCTAAAACGCTTA
>JAAYQB010000096.1 GCA_012519525.1 Bacteroidales bacterium
TATTTAAGACAAATAGATTCTGATTATTATGATGGATATTCTTTATTGTTTCGATTTGAAAAGCGTAAAGGAAAGTATAAATTGATTCTTGTTTTTTGCGCAGGATAGTTAATAGAGGTAATGAATTCTATAATTAAAAAACGCTACCTTTGCAAAATGAAAATAGTCTTATTTATGAAAATCAATGTTTAAACACAAGCAAGAAGTATTAACAACATTGAAACAATTATGAAAAAACAAAATATAGTTAAGATTTTAATTTTTATCATAATATTTATTTTATTTCTTTTAAGTTTACTCATTAAACCTTACAGATTAGAGTTAGATTTAATTGAAAAACAAATTAATCATAATGCCGTTCTTGTGCTAAGATTAATTTATATAGTCGTTTTTATTATGGAATTTATTTACTTTGTTTCCACTAAATTCACCAAAAAGTTAGTTGATATATTGGCGTTGCTAATCTTAGTTTATTCATTGATTAAATTTACTTTAACATTCTTTTTGTAGAGAGAATTATCAGTTCTATTATAAAAATACACCAACAATATTTTAAACTATAAACGAAAAACAACACATATCTCCAACGAAAAAAAAACTTCACTTTCAATTTTAAAACAAAAAGTAAAACACTTAAAAACTTTATAAATTGACAAAGTAAGTCGTTTACATTAATCTTTTTTCAATAATCTACATTACCTACATCATTTCTATTTACTTTTTTAATACTTTTGCAAAAAAAAAATTTACACTGCGATGAAAAATAAATACATTGATTTAATTCAGCAAACTTATGAGTTTCCCCAAGAGGAATTTGAAGTAGAAGACGGCGAGTTGTTTTTCAATAATATTGACTTAATGGAAATCATTAAACAATACGGAACCCCATTAAGAATTACCTATCTTCCTAAAATATCGGAAAACATTCACAAAGCAAAACGATGGTTCAATGTGGCGATGGCAAAAGCCGACTATGACGCTGATTATCACTATTGCTACTGCACCAAAAGCTCTCATTTTTCTTTTGTTTTAGAAGAAGTTCTTAAAAACGAAACGCACATAGAAACCTCATCGGCATTCGATTTAAACATCATTGACGCACTGCACGAGCAAGGTGTATTCGACAAAGAAAACTATATTATATGCAACGGTTTTAAAAAAGACCAATACATTGAAAATATTGTCAACGCCATTCATAATGGATTTATCAATACTATTCCGGTATTGGACAACAAAAGAGAATTCGACCAATTGGACAAATTACTTGAAAGTAAATGCAAGTTAGGTATTCGCATTGCATCGGAAGAAGAACCCCGCTTTGAGTTCTATACTTCCCGATTAGGAATACGCTACAACGACATTGTCCCTTTCTATTTGGATAAAATAAAAAACAATCCCAAATTCGAACTAAAAATGTTGCACATGTTCATTAATACGGGCATAGACGACACAGCTTACTACTGGAACGAGTTACTAAAGTGCGTGAATGTGTATTGCGAACTGAAGAAAATAGCTCCCGAATTAGATTCTTTTAATATAGGCGGCGGTTTCCCCATTAAAAATCGTTTGTCTTTTTCTTATGATTACGAATACATGGCAGAGGAAATTATAGCTCAAATAAAAACTATTTGCAATCGTAATGGCGTAAAAGAACCCGATATATTTACCGAATTCGGCACGTTTACCGTAGGCGAAGCCAGCGCTATATTGTATTCCGTCTTGCATCAAAAGCAACAAAACGACCGCGAGCTATGGAATATGATTGACAGTTCGTTTATGACAACACTACCCGACACATGGGCTATCAGTAAACAATTTATATTGCTTGCCATCAATAATTGGGACAAAGAATACGAAAGAGTTTTTTTGGGAGGACAAACATGCGACAGCCAAGATTACTACAATTCCGAAGCCAATTTAAATGCCGTGTTTTTACCCAAAATTACAGAAGAAACACCTCAATACATCGGATTGTTTCACACGGGAGCTTATCAAGAGTCAATAGGTGGCTATGGCGGCATACAACACTGCTTGATTCCCGCCCCTAAACACGTTATTATCGACCGAGAAATAACGGAAAATTCCGAAAACACCGAAGGAGAAATTGTAACTAAACTCTTTGGAAAAGAGCAAAGTTATAAATCCATGTTAAAAACATTGGGCTATTAATACTTGTTTTTTTACGTATACTTAGATTAAAAAAAAATAATATTAAAAAAATTATT
This sequence comes from Bacteroidales bacterium, assembly GCA_012519525.1. Classification (GTDB taxonomy): domain Bacteria; phylum Bacteroidota; class Bacteroidia; order Bacteroidales; family WCHB1-69; genus UBA5266. The sequence goes on from JAAYQB010000096.1 coordinate 2,226, forward strand.
TTTTCTCGGATATATTTTATATTTTTGCATTTACAAGATTACATCTTTTTTCACTTTTAATTCAAATTCGTCTGATGAGTATAAAAGTAAAATTAATTAAGTTTATTTTAAAAAAATTCGGCTTTACCATTGATTATACTATTCCTAAAGAAGCAAGAAACAGCGTTTTAGCTTTTGCCCCTCACACAAGCATGTGGGATTTTATAGTAGGAAAAATGGTTTTTGTTGCCATGGGTATGAAAATACATTTTTTAATCAAAAAAGGTTTTTTTATTTTCCCTATTAAATATTTATTGGTCAGATGGGGAGGCATTCCTGTTGATAAAAAACGCATCCGCATGCTTCCTGTTGACATAGGCAATATTATTAAATCGAACGATGAAATTGCCGTACTCATAGCTCCCGAAGGGACAAGAAAACTCGTAAAATCATGGAAAAGAGGATTTTATTTCATTGCAGAATATGCCGAAGTCCCTATTTTTCTATGCTACTTAGATTGGGGAACCAAAAAAGGTGGAATTGGTCCTTGCATTTATCCGAGTGGCGATTACGAGAAAGATTTAGCCATTATACAAGACTTTTACCGTGGAATGAAAGGAAAACATATTGATCAATTTAATTTGTAAACGGTGAAATTTTTTGTCAAAATTTATAGAGCTATAAAAGCAATACTTTCTTTTATCTTCATTGCATTGATAAAAATTTATCAACTTCTTATTTCGCCTTTATTTCCGCCAAGTTGCAGATTTACGCCAACGTGTTCTGCGTATGGCTTAGAAGCCATCAAAAAATATGGACCTTTTAAAGGAGGTTGGTTAGCTTTAAAACGTATATTATCGTGCCATCCTTGGGGTAAAAGCGGCTACGATCCCCTTCCTTAAAACCATATAAAACAAATATTTTTTCCAAAAAACTACAATAATTTAATCGCTGTTTTTAGTAATTTTGCATCTTAAACCGACAAACTATCAGATTATCAATATTATGAGTAATTTAAAAAATTTTTTCTTAATAATCCTATCCAATGGATTTTTTGTTTACTTTTGTAAACCTTAAAATAGAGGATGACCAATGGTGTAATGGTAGCACTACAGGTTTTGGTTCTGTCAGTCCAGGTTCGAATCCTGGTTGGTCAACAAAGTTTACGATTTTTTGTTTTTTAGTAAACTTATTTTAAGAGATATTTTTTAAGGAGGAGCGATGATTTTTCTCCTTTTTTAATAATAACGTAAGGATATGAGCAATATAAGCAGTAATTTAATTACCGATTTGGTCTTGGATATCATCCGAGATACCGATTTATTTATTACTGATATAAAGGTAAAAAAAGACAACACCATCTATGTTTTTTTAGATGGCGATAAGGGCGTAACAGTAGAACAATGCATACAAATAAGTAAACACATAGAAAAAACTTTGGATAGAAATAAAATTGATTTTGAATTAAACGTATCTTCACACGGCTTAGGAACACCGCTAAAACTATACCGTCAATACAAAAACGCTATAGGTAAACAATTAACTGTCAAGTTAAACGACGGCACTAAAATCAGTGGAAAATTACTGAACGCTACTGAAGAAGAAATAGAATTAGAAATAAAAGAAACAAAAAAAACACCGATATATACGCACAAAATACAAATGACAGATGTAAAAGAAGCAAAAATTGAGGTGGTATTTTAATAAAAAATTAATGACATATAAAATATGAAAGAGGATTTAAATTTAATTGAATCGTTTTCTGAGTTTAAAGAGCTGAAAAATATAGATAGAGAAACATTTATGTTTATTCTAAAAGATGTTTTTAAACATACGCTTTTGAAAAAATATGGTCAAAATGCAAATATTAGCATCATTGTAAACGATGATAAAGGAGATGTAGAATTTCAACGATGGTTTGAAATAGTAGAAGATGGACAACTTAGCGATCCTGTAACTCAAATAGAACTATCGGATGCCATCAAAATAGAACCCGATTTTGAAGTAGGAGAAGAAGTGTGTGAAAAAATCAAACTACAAGATTTCGGCAGGAGAGATATACTTTCATTACGCCAAAATTTAGCTGCTAAATTATTAGAATACGAAGGAGACATTATCTATCAAAAATACAAAAACCACATAGGCGAAATCGTTTCGGGAACTGTACATCAAGCATTTAAAAAAGAAATAATTATCCACGACGAAGAAGGAATAGAATTATTACTTCCGAAAAGCGAACAAATACCGGGCGATTTTTACAAAAAAGGCGATCATATACGCGCTGTCGTTACCAAAGTAGAACCCAGACCTAATTCGTCTTTAATCGTAGCATCGCGTACCTCACCGGTATTTTTGGAACGTTTAATGGAAGAAGAAATTCCTGAAATTTACGACGGACTCATTATGATAAAAAACATCGTTCGCGTTCCGGGCGAAAGAGCCAAAATAGCTGTTGAAACGTACGACGAACGTATAGATCCCGTCGGAGCTTGCGTAGGCATGAAAGGTGTTCGTATACATGGAATTGTAAGAGAGTTAAGGAATGAAAATATTGACGTTATTAATTATACAACTAATAATATTTTATACATATCCAGAGCATTAAGTCCGGCTAAAATTACCAGTATAGAACTCAACGAAGAAAACAAAAGTGCCAATGTTTTCATGAAGCCGGATCAAATTTCTTTGGCTATTGGAAAAGGAGGAAGTAATATTAAATTAGCAAGCAAATTAACAGGATATGAAATAGATATATTTAGAGATGATATCATAGACGAAGAAGACGTTGAATTACAAGAATTTTCGGACGAAATCGATCAATGGATTATCGATGTTTTGAAAAATACCGGTTATTATACAGCTAAAAACGTACTCGAAATTTCCAGAGAAGAACTCATAGAACGTACCGATTTAGAAGAAGAAACCATAGACGAAGTTCTTCGTATTATCAAAGCTGAGTTTGAATAATGCAATGTATTATTCATTAAAATAAAAAAAAGTTAAAAAAATAATTTATGTCAGAAGAAAAGAAAATAATACCAAGATTAGGGAAGGCTGCAAAGGAGTACAATGTGGCTACTTCCACTATCGTGGAATACCTAAAAGAAAAAGGACATGTCGTTGAAAACAACGACAATACCAAACTGACTCCAGAAATGTATGAGCTTGTATCTCAAAAATACCAATCGGAAAGAGATATAAAAGAAGAATCGGAGAAGATAGAGTTTGGAAGCAGTTTAAAATCTATTTCTTCTACAAAAGAAACCGAAAAAGAAGCAGAAGAAAACATTAATAACGATACTATCAACGAAGTTAGCGAAGTTGTCGTAATAAAAACCACTCAGCTTGACAAAATTGAAACAGACCCTTTAAAAGAAACTAAAGAACCCGACTTTAAAATTGATATTGCAAAGAAAAATGTCAATATTGTAGGTAAAATAGACTTATCAACACTTGAAAAACCGAAAAAAACAAACAAAACAGAAAAAAAAGCTACGGAAACCAAAGCTAAGCCTGAGAAAAAAACAAAAGAAAAATCACCATCGAAAGCAACAAAAAAAGAAGTCGTACAAGAAGAAATCGTAAGCGACATTCCCGACACTCCTAAAGAAGATGTTGTTATAGATAGTGTTGAAAAACAAGCAATAACGGAAACAGTAGCAACAGCTGAAATCGCAAAAGACAATGTAAGTGCTGAAGATTTGTCGGCTGCTAAAAGCAGTGATGCAAAAGAAACAAAGGAAAGCTCGGCAACAGCCGACTTGCAAGAAGATATTGATGAACAAAAAGAAGTTGATACCGAAGATGTTATTATACTAAAAGCTCCTAAATTTGATTCTAAACCGAAAGTGGTAGGGAAAATAGATTTAAGTAACATTAATACCCTTACCAAACCTGCTAAAAAAACAAAAGAAGAATTATTAAGAGAGAAAAGAGAAAAAAGAGAAAAAGATTTAGCACTAAAACGAGAACAACAAGAAAAATCTAAAATAAGAAGAAAAAAAGAAGAAGCGAAAAAACAAGAAACCATCAGTACCGATTCTTCTCAAGAAGATAGTAGCGAAGATATTCCTGTAAAAAAAGTATGGAAAAAAAATATGGTGGATAAAACTTCTCCAAAAGAAGAAGATGAACAAACACACAGAAAGAAAAGAAAACGTATCAAACCTTCTTACAATAAAGATTCCGACTTGTTTGATTTAGATACTGATAGAATAAAAAGACGCAAAGATAGAAGTAGTAAAGTTAATAAAATAGACTTTACCGAAGAAGAAATTGACAAACAAGTACGTAAAACATTAGCCCGCTTAGCTCCGCTGGGAAAAACCAAATCCTCTAAGCACAGAAAAGAAAAAAGAGAACTCATTCAAAGTGAAATAATAGAAGCACAAGAACGCTCGGAACAAGAAAAAAACATCTTAAAAGTAACAGAATTTATTACTGCTAACGAATTAGCCATTATGATGAATATTCCTGTTACACAAATAATTTCTACTTGCATGAGTATTGGTATGGCAGTAGCTATTAACCAACGATTAGATGCCGAACTTATCACATTGCTTGCCGAAGAATTTGGATACAAAATACAATTTGTAGGCATAGACGAAGAAGAAGAGGAAGAAACCGTAGAGATAAACGAAAAAGACCTTATCGAACGCTCTCCTATTGTTACCGTGATGGGACACGTAGATCATGGGAAAACATCTTTATTGGACTATATCCGAAAAACCAACGTAATAGCAGGAGAATCGGGAGGAATAACCCAACACATCGGTGCGTATGAAGTGCGTTTACCCAATAACAAACGCATCACTTTCCTTGACACTCCCGGACACGAAGCCTTTACCGCTATGCGTGCAAGAGGTGCTAAAGTAACCGACATTGTTATTATTGTAATAGCTTCCGACGACACCATTATGCCTCAAACCATAGAAGCTATCAATCATGCACAAGCAGCTAATGTACCGATGATTTTTGCTATCAATAAAATCGACAAACCCAATGCGGATCCTGAAAAAATCAGAGGAGCTTTAGCCAATATGAATTTATTGGTAGAAGAATGGGGAGGTAAAATTCAAAGCCAAAACATTTCAGCAAAAAAAGGAATCAATGTTGATTTATTACTCGAAAAGGTATTAATAGAAGCCGAAATGCTTGATTTAAAAGCTAATCCTAACACAATAGCCACAGGAACCGTCGTAGAATCCGCTCTTGACAAAGGACGTGGTTATGTCGCAAAAATATTAGTACAAAACGGAACTTTATACAAAGGAGATATTATCGCTGCCGGAACAGCTTTCGGAAAAATAAAGGCAATGCATAACGAAAGAAATCAGTTAATTAATGAAGCCGGACCTTCAACTCCCGTATTGATACTTGGATTAAACAATGCACCGCAAGCAGGAGATACTTTTAAAGTATATAAAGATGAACGTGAAGCTAAAAACATTGTAAATAAACGTATACAATTAATTCGAGAACAAGGATTGCGTACACAAAAACACATCACACTCGATGAAATCGGAAGACGAATAGCAATAGGCGATTTCAAAGAATTAAACATCATTGTAAAAGGTGATGTCGACGGCTCTATCGAAGCACTTAGCGATTCCTTATTGCAATTATCCACATCGGAAGTACAGGTAAATATAATCCATAAATCAGTAGGACAAGTTACCGAATCTGACATATTATTAGCCTCGGCATCCGATGCTATTATTATTGCTTTCCAAGTACGCCCATCAGCCGGAGCTAAAAAATTAGCAGAACAAGAGCAAGTAGATATTCGCACCTACTCTATTATATACGACGCTATTAACGAATTAAAAGACGCTATTAAAGGTATGCACTCGCCCGAAATCAAAGAAAATATCGTTTGCAATATCGAAGTACGCGAAATTTTCCATATCTCTAAAGTCGGAACCATTGCAGGCTGTTATGTATTGGATGGAAAAATACAACGCAACAACCAAGTACGCATCATTCGCGACGGAATTGTTATCTATACCGGACGATTAGGTTCCTTAAAACGTTTTAAAGACGACGTAAAAGAAGTTACGGCAGGATACGAATGCGGATTAAATATAGTAGGATTCAACGATGTTAAAATCGGAGATATTATCGAAGGATTTGAAGAGGTAGAAGTAAAAAAATAAATTATCCCTTTTTATTATCGGCAGCATTGATAACTTTACAAGCATTCCGCAAATACATATCTATCAGTTTTTTACCGGCTGAATAAGCACTCAATTTATGCTCTAATAATTTTTCCTCTATAAGCGGAAGCGAAGCTTTCACCTCTTTATCCGAACGGAAAAGGTCAAACAATTCTTCTTCCAAATAATCACGGAAACGTTTCTTGGATTGCTCTATCCTGTTTTTAGCAAAAAAACCGTTTGCTTTCGTATGAGCAATATAGTCCTTAATCGCTTGAAAAACCACATCAATATTGGTGTTATACAAAGCCGATGCAGTGAAAACAGGCGGTGCCCATTGAGATTCGCCAAGCGGAAACAATCGCAAAGCGTTTTCCAATTGTATTTTTGTGAGTTCGGCTTTTTTTACATTATCTCCGTCGGCTTTATTAACGACAAGGGCATCAGCCATTTCCATAATACCTCGTTTAATGCCTTGCAACTCGTCGCCGGCTCCCGAAATCATTAATAAAAGAAAAAAATCAACCATCGAATGTACTGCCGTTTCCGACTGCCCCACCCCTACTGTTTCTACCAATACGACATCAAATCCTGCCGCTTCGCATAATATAATCGTTTCACGCGTCTTGCGAGCTATGCCTCCCAAGGAATTCGCTGACGGTGAAGGACGTATAAAAGCATTGCTATCGGACGACAACTCTTCCATACGTGTTTTATCGCCCAATATGCTCCCTTTCGACAATTCGCTACTCGGATCAATGGCTAAAACCGCTAACTTATGATTGAAAGAGGTGATATGCTTCCCGAAAGTATCGATAAACGTACTTTTCCCTGCTCCGGGAACACCCGTAACACCTATGCGAATCGAATTGCCCGAATAAGGAATACAGGCTTCGATGATTTCTTGTGCCAATTCGTGATGATTACGCAAATTGCTTTCTATCAAAGTAATAGCTTTACTAAGCACCACAATATTTTGCGACAAAATACCGTCAATGTATTCTTGTTTACTTAATAGCTTAGACTTTTTAATATTCTTCTTTCTCAAATAAGGATTTATTTGAGTTGGATGCTCAATTCCTGCTTGTACGCGTAATGCCGATTGATGTGATTTGTCCATTATGAAAATTTTTACAAAAGTATATAATTTATGCTTATAAATTAAAAAAATATTTCGATATATTTAACTTCTATAACTTCACTTCCCCACTCTTCCTATTCCAAGAAATTCAAAAGCTAAATATTTTGCTTAAAATTTTCCCATAACACATGCCTGCAATATATATTTTTCATATCTTTGCAATTCGAAAAAAATAAATACATTATTTAATTAAATAAATTTATAAAGATGAAAAAATTAGCATTATTATTAAATGTGATATTGTTACTCAACATATCGGTATCACGAGCAGACGAAGGTATGTGGTTGCTTGCATTACTCAAAGAGCAAAACATTGCCGAGATTCAAAGAAAAGGATTAAAACTAAGTGCAGAACAAATTTACAGCATCAATAATTCTTCACTCAAAGATGCAGTTATCGGATTGGGCAATGCAGGAAGACCGTTTTGGCATTTTTGTACAGGCGAAATAGTTTCTCCCGAAGGTTTGTTTTTTACCAATCACCATTGCGGCTATGGCATGATACAATCGCACTCAACAGTAGAACACGATTACCTTGCCGACGGTTTTTGGGCTTATAAAAAATCGGAAGAGCTTCCCAACAAAGGAATTACAGCTTCAATACTTGTCAGTATGGAAGATGTTACTCCACAAGTTAAAGCGGAATTAAACGATAAAATGACCGAAGAAGAAAGGGATAAAGCCATTGAAAAAATATCGAAAACAATTGCCGATAAAGCAATAGAAGGCACTAAATACCACGCCTATGTAGCTGACGTATTCAACAGCAATCAATTCTTTTTATTTGTACATATCATTTATGAAGATGTACGATTAGTAGGAGCTCCCCCATCTTCAATGGGTAAATTCGGTGGCGATACCGACAATTGGATGTGGCCCCGACACACGGGCGATTTTGCCGTATTTCGCATTTACACCGCTCCCGACGGCTCACCGGCTCCTTATTCCGAAAACAATATTCCTCTAAAACCCAAACACTTCTTACCTATTAGCGCTAAAGGAATACAAGAGAACGATTATGCCATGATTATGGGATTTCCGGGAAGCACCAATCGCTATATTACCTCTTATGGATTAGCAGAAACAATGAACGTAACCAACAAACTACGTCACGAAATAAGAGATGTGAAAATTAACGTTTTACGTAAAGAAATGGCTGCAAGTCAAAAAACTCGCATTCAGTATGCTTCAAAATACGCCAGCTGTTCCAATTATTGGAAATATTCCAACGAACAAAACAAAGCCCTTAAGGCACTGAAAACAATGGATGTGAAAAAAGAAATTGAAAAAGGCTATCTAAAATGGGCTGAAAATAAAGACGATAAATACAAAAAAGCACTTACCTTATTGGAAGAAGGCTACAGCAAACGCATGCCTTATGCCGTAGCACGCATGTATATAATCGAAGGCTTGCTGAGCGGTCCTGAACTTCCTTATTTTGCCATACAATGTTCGGGTTTAATTGCCGCATTAGAGTCGGGAGATCAAGCAAGAACAGATGCATTAATCGAAAAGCTAAAAACTGCGGGTGATAATTTCTACAAAAATTACAACCCTCAAACGGAACAAAAATTAATTGCCGCTTTATTCGAGTACACGTATAAAAACATGGACCCTCAGTTTTATCCTACTGTCCTTACAGATGTTGCTAAAAAATACAAAGGAAATTTCTGTCAATACGCCCAAGCGATAATGGACAAATCCGTTTTTGCAACACAAGAAAAATTCAATGCTTTTCTTGAAAAACCCAATCTGAAAGTATTAAAAAAAGACTTGGCAATGCTTGCAGGACAAAGTATTTACGAAAAATTCAGAGAAGTAGCAATAGCTATGCAAGATGCAGGAGAAAATATTGCAGCTGCCAATCGTCTGTTTGTCGAAGGAATTATGGACATCAATAAAGGAAAACCCATGGCACCCGACGCCAATTCTACCTTACGACTAACTTATGGAAACGTAGGTTCTTATGTGCCAAGAGATGCCGTTTTTTATAATTACTACACGACCATCAACGGCGTTATGCAAAAAGAAGACCCCAATAGCACTGAATTTATAGTTCCCGAAAGACTGAAAGAACTGTACAACAAAAAAGATTTCGGTCCTTATACCAACGAAAAAGGAGAATTGGTTACTTGCTTTATTACCAATAACGATATTACAGGCGGTAATTCGGGTTCGCCCGTCATCAATGCCAATGGCGAATTAATCGGATTGGCTTTCGACGGCAATAGCGAAGCTATGTCGGGAGATATTGATTTTGAAGAAAATCTACAACGTTGTATCAATGTGGATGTTCGCTATGTATTATTTATTATTGATAAATATGCAAAAGCTACCAATCTAATTGAAGAAATGACCATCGTAAGATAAATCGTACGCTATACACAATAAAAAAATAGATTGCTATCAATCTGTTTTTTTATTTAAACTTACTTATTTCTACATTTTAAAAATATCTTAATGGACAACATCTTACGCTATTTTCCTCATCTCGACAAAAAACAAATACACCAATTAGAGCAACTTATGCCGCTTTACACGCAATGGAACGAACAAATCAATGTTATTTCTCGCAAAGACATTCACAATTTATACCTCAATCACATTTTGCATTCGTTGAGCATTGCCCGCTTGATTTCTTTTGAAAAAGGAACTTCTATCTTGGATGTCGGAACAGGAGGCGGGATTCCCGGCATTCCCTTGGCTATTCTTTTTCCCGAAGCAAAATTTCACTTGGTCGATTCGATAGGAAAGAAAATAAAAGTAACTGAAAGCATAGCTAAATCTATTGACTTAAAAAACGTTACTTGTACACATACAAGAGTAGAAGAAATAAAAAACACTTACGATTTTATTATCAGCAGGGCGGTAACTTCCTTGCCTGTTCTTTTTAAGTGGGTAAAAAACAAACAGAGCAAACATTCATTCAATGCTTTGAAAAACGGCATTATTTGTCTCAAAGGAGGCGATATAAGCGAAGAATTAGCCGCATTGTATCCTCAAAAGATTTATATTTATTCCATTGACATGTGGTTCAAAGAAGACTTTTTTAAAGAAAAATTCATCGTCTACCTGCCAATGAACGAAAAGGTATAGCAAACCGACAACTTGATTAATATCTTTTAGAGGCTTTAAAAAATATGACTTGAAAAAGCATCAGCAATAAGACCGTAAAAGCTACATTTAAGAGTGCTATGCCTAACACCAAGAGAAAGTTATCAAAACTCATCGCCTCTAAAAAATAATAAACAATATGATGAATGAGCGTTAGATATAAGACGTATTGAAAATACCATTTAAAGTGCATATCCCACAATATAGGTCGCAGATGCTCTTCAAAAGTAACTTTTGAAGGAATAACATTAATAATAGGCATTCTTAAAAAAGCAATTAGTCCCGAAGCTATGGCATGCAAACCCAATACTCCGGTAAACATATCAACTGAAAATCCCATTAAAAACCCCAAAAGTACGACTAACCATCGTGGTGTTTGAAACGGTAATATCAAAATAAATAAGATATACACCATAGGAGTTATGATTCCCCACAAAGACACGCTATTTACTATTATTATTTGAAACAACAGCAATAAAATAAAACTTAACACATACCCATACTTACTCATCTTCTCCCATCTTTTTTAACTTTGTTAATTCATCGGCATAGTTATTTTTAATAATCCACACCTTATTTATTCTATCCATTTTTTCAAACAATTGAATATCCAACACATAATATCCGCCCTTTACCTGCTGATTAATATTGGCAACAGTTCCGATAGGGTAATTGGTAGGGAAAATAAGAGAATGTTGTACGACTACCGTATCTCCTTCTACAATATTTTCTACCGTAGTAATGTTTTTCAGTTGAGCAATCGCATGATTCATTCCATCCCACAATAAAATGCCCGCCACATTGTTTTTTAACAGTTTTGCACTCAGACTAAATTCTTTATGCAACACAGACAACACAATACAATAATTAGGGGATACATCTTTTACTATTCCAACAATTCCCAAATTAGATATTACACCCATATCGGGAAAAATACTGTCTTTCCTTCCTCTATCCAATATGATATAGTTATTCTGTAAATGTATGGTGTTTTCTATCACACTGGCTGTTACATAATCGAAAATAGGTTTTCTTGACGTATCTTTATAGGTAAATTCTGTTGAAACACTAAAATCTTGGTTATAGGCTTTATGCAACAGCTTACGATTTTCATTCAATAATTTTGCATTAATTTCTTTTAAATGAATGTATTCAATATAAGTAGAACGTAGTTTCAAAAAAGGACCTATCATTTCTTTCGTCATCGAATTAATAGCCCACTGACGATACGAACTTGAATTATAAATAAAAAATAAACCAACTATCGTTAATAGAATGAATAAAAAAACATGAATGTTTTTAACAATAAAATCGTATAAATTGCGCATTTTATTTTTTCATTTTCGATTCTAAATCCGAAATACGATCTACTACACGAGGTAAGTGCTTAAATATAGCATAAGATTTGATACAATCGGAAGCATTAAAAGCAGGTGTTCCTACTACTATTGAGTTGTCTTTTAAACTATTATGTATTCCGCTTTGAGCTCCCACTTGCACATTATCGCCTATTTTCAAATGCCAGCTCACTCCTACTTGACCGGCAAAAACACAGTTTTTCCCTATTTTAGTAGAACCTGAAACTCCGCACATAGCAGCCATTACCGTATTTTCCCCTATTTCGCAATTATGAGCTATTTGAATAAAGTTACACAGTTTAACTCCTTTACGAATAATGGTAGAACCCATTGTCGCACGGTCGATGCAAGTGTTAGCACCTATATCCACATTGTCTTCAATAATAACATTTCCTAATTGAGGTATTTTCACGTATTGATTGTCAGACTGCGGTGCAAAGCCAAAACCGTCGCTTCCGATAATTGCAGCCGGATGACAAGTACAATTATTTCCTATTACACACGCATGATATACTTTTACACCCGAATGTAAAATGGTATTGTTTCCAATGGTAACATTTTCACCTATGTAGGTATGCGGATATATTTGCACATTGTCGCCTATTGTAACTCCTTCGGATATAGACACAAAATCTCCGATATATACATCTTTTCCTATCTTTACTCCCTCTGCTATGGCAGCATGTTTTGAGATACCCACTTTGGTTTTTTTTTGCTGAGCCATCGTCATCAGTCGGGCAAAAGCAAGATAAGGATTATCTACCTTCAATAAGGTACATTCTAACTCTTGTGTAGGATGAAAATCATTGCTAACCAACACAGCCGTAGCTTTTGTCGTGTAAATATAATGCGTGTATTTAGGATTGGCTAAAAAGGATAAGCCTTCTTCTTCGCCGGCATCTATTTTTGAGAATTTGCTAATAACAGCATCCGGATTTCCTACTATTTCAGCTCCTATTAAATCGGCTATTTGTTTTACTGTAAACTTCATTATTTTATTTTTTATTATAACTCTATTGCTTTCACTATATTGTTTATTTTATTGCTTAATTTCTCATTGACGGCAGCAAAATCTTCGCGTTTTGACAAAGATTCCTTAACGCTAAAATAGAATTTGATTTTAGGCTCCGTACCGGAAGGTCGAACGGTTATTTTACTTCCATCTTCCAAAAAGAATTGTAGCACATCCGATTTCGGCAAATCAATCGCAGTGCTTGTATTCTTGCTTAAGTCTGTGCATTTAGATAAAAGTATATCATTTATTTTCACCACTTTACTTCCATTTATCATAGCAGGTGGACTGCTTCTGAACGTATACATCATTTGTTGAATTTCTTCCGCTCCTTGCAAGCCTTTGCGCGTAATAGAAATTAAATGCTCTTTATAAAAACCATATTTCAAGTAAATGTCAATCAATACATCATACAAGGTTTTTCCTTCTTCTTTTGCCACAGCAGCCAATTCGGCAAGTACGGCACAGGATATAACGGCATCTTTATCACGCACAAAATCGCCGACCAAACAGCCGAAACTCTCTTCACCTCCGGCAATAAATTCTTTTTTACCTTCGTATTGCAATAGTTTTTCAGCAATATACTTAAATCCCGTTAAAACATCTATGCATTCCACTCCTTCTTTTACTGCCATATCTCTCACTAATTCCGTTGTTACAACGGTTTTCACCACGTATTGATTTCCGTTGATTTTCCCTTTGGTTTTCCACTCTTGCAACATATAATATACCAAAAGCGATAAGGTCATATTGCCATTCAGCAGTTCATATTCTCCATCGGCTTTTTTGACGGCTACTCCAATTCTATCGGCATCGGGGTCGGTAGCTAAAATAATATCCGCATCGATTGCTTTGGCTTGCTTAAGTGCCATTGTCATCGCTTCTACTTCTTCCGGATTAGGCGATTTGACAGTAGGAAAATTTCCATCGGGGACAGCTTGCGCCTCTACTAAGGATATGTTTTCAAATCCAAACATACGCAATGCCCTCGGCACCATATAAACACCCGTTCCATGCAAAGGCGTATATACTATTTTCAAATCTTTTTGACGTTGAATCACTTCCAGATGCATAGACAAAGATTTTATTTTCTCTAAATAAGGTTTGTCAATCTCTTCGCCTATATAGGTAATCAGTTTTTCATTTCTTTGAAAGTTAACCTCCGCTATTGATTTTATTTTTTGCACTTCCTCTATTACATTGTTATCGTGAGGGGGAACCAACTGCCCGCCGTCGCTCCAATAAACTTTGTAGCCGTTGTACTCTTTCGGATTGTGCGATGCCGTAATCACAATACCCGTATCGCATTGCAAATGTCTGATGGCAAACGACAGTTCCGGTGTCGGAGTGATTTTATCAAACAAATAAACCTGAAATCCGTTAGCCGAAAGGACTTCAGCTGTTATTTCCGAAAAATAGTAACTGTTATTTCTTGAATCATAAGCAATGACAACGGAAGGTTTTTGTTTTTTTGTTTGGGTTTTCACATAATTGGATAGCCCTTGTGTTGCCATTGCCACCGTATATTTATTCATACGATTTGTGCCGACACCCATAATACCACGCAATCCACCGGTGCCGAATTCCAAATCTTTGTAAAAAGCATCGATTAACTCATTGGGAGCATTGTTTTGCATAGCACGTATTTCGGCTTTGGCTTCTTCATCATAAGCTCCAGATAACCAAATATTAATTCTGTCTTTTATTATTTTCTCCATATCTTATTATTTTTAACGCTGTAGAACAAAGTAAGTATTTACAATACAAATGCAAAATTACTGTTTATTTGTCAATAAATGAATAAAAAAATAAAAAAATCTTAGCATTCAATGATAATAATTAATAGCAAAGCCTATCGGCATAAAAAAAAGCGAAAAATAACATAATGTATTTTTCGCTTAGTCTATTAAATAAACAGATAATTCTCAGTTAATCTTTTATTTTGTTTTTAAGATTTTATAATTACCTATCGTTTGATTATCTTTTTTAAGTTGTAAGATATAAAATCCATTCGTCAAATCGGAAATATCCAAACGTTCGGATTGAGTTACTGCCGTTTTCTTTATCATTTTTCCATAGATATCATAAATCACTAACTCATTGACATCTATATTGCCGTCCCATTGTATATGGATATAATCTTGAGCCGGATTAGGTGAAATAAGCACTTTTCCTTCATTCTCCAAACTTGCTATATCGGTAGCTCCATTAGAAACGGTATTCGATTTAATCGTATAAAGATGCTTATTCGATTTCAAATAAGGAGACACCGGATTGGGAGAAGGATTTGAAGGAATTATTTCAATGTAATAATAGGCAGTTCCGACAACTTCGTCCGTATACGAATTCAAATGTCCGGCTATTTCGGTTAAAAACAGCATGCTATCACTACTGCTTCCTCTGTATATTCTATAAGAATTATAAGCTACGCCCTCGTAATGCGACCATATTAAATTCCACGTATTTCCTATTCCTTTGTTTATCGTTAAGTGGATAGTCTGATGATGAGGACTATAATCCGATTCATAATTATTAATAGTAGTAAAACTAATTACATAGCGATAGGCTTTCATAGAGGGATTAGCTGTTGTATCTACATAAACGGCAACGCTGTCATAAGGTATACTTCCTAAGAAATTATATAGGTTATTAACATCACTTTCTCTATAAACATTAAAATTTTCAATCGTTTGACTATTGGGTTTTTCCCACTCTATTACATTTTGGTTGTTTTCGACACTCACCCCACTTATAGTTAGAGACAACTCGCTGGTATCAGGAATAATTAATAAGTGTACAGTACTATCACAACCATTGATCGATTGAAATACTTCATAATAAGTTCCTGCTCCGGTTAATGTTTGTGAGCCGAAAATATAAGGAAAATCTTCTTCTCTTAAAGAGAGAGTAATTGATGTATCATAGGATGGATAAACCGTTGCATTGACGGTAAAATTAGTATCGGCATCGTGAACGGAGGGAACAAAAGAATAATAGGTTGTATCTCCCAGAATATAGACGCCTTTATAAAAATAGGGTAATTGATTGTTGCATAAAATAAGATTAACAATCGTATCAATAACGGGTCTGGGTTTAATAATGATTTCAATATCTCTTGATGCGGTACGATAGGCTACGGTTAAAACAACCGTATCTTCGACAGTTGTAGTTACCGATGCGCTATCATTATTAATAACTGTTAGTAAAGACGGTTCGGATGAATGAAAATGCGTTCCTGCTATTCCTCCCATATTGAAAGGTCTATTAACTTCATTGACAGTATTATATAAATCTTCCGAAGGTTTGGCATAAAAATAAATAGGAGTTGACGCTACTATCATGGCATCTGCGTCTTTGAAACAACGTAAACGCGGATACATTTTATCTTCCATATACCAAACACTTGTATCTAATTGTAATTCGGCTAATTGACGAGAATAACGTAGTGTATCGTTAAGTGCTATTGCGTTCCCGGCATAGAAATAGCCACTATCGCAAGCGGTAATTTGCCTATCGTAATAGCAAGTAGCCAAATCCAAAGAGGTATTATTCAAGACGGCAATCGGGGCTTTTTTCACATTATCTACAAGCATTCCTACGCTGATACAATTATCAA
>JAAYQB010000097.1 GCA_012519525.1 Bacteroidales bacterium
TATTTAAGAACATTATGCTTAATTGCTGTTTTTACTTTTATTCCGGCTGAAGGGGCTAAAATGGGAGATACTATTTTAGCTGTCAATGCTTTGCTTATGCAATTTTTTATGCTGTTTTCTTATGTTATGGATGGTTTTGCTTATGCAGGAGAATCGTTGGCAGGAAAATATTTTGGAGCAAGAAATGTTGCTATGTTAAAAAAAACGATACGGTACCTGTTTAGGTGGGGTGGCGGACTGACAGCTTTATTTGTATTGCTTTATGTTTTCTTTGGGAAATATTTAATGATATTATTTACAGATAATCAAAATGTTATATTAGTAGCAAAAGAATATTATCATTGGATTTTAATAGTTCCTTTAGCCGGATTTTCTGCTTTTTTATGGGATGGTATTTTAGTTGGATTAACAGCAACTAAAATAATGCGAAATGCAATATTTATAGCTACTTTTATCTTTTTTATCGTATATTTTTCATTGTCAAATTATTTTGACAACAACGCTTTGTGGTTAGCTTTTATGTTGTTTTTAGCCTTACGCGGTATTTTACAAGGGGTATTGGCTAAGAAATACACAAGTGAATTTAACACATAAATTTATTTTTTTAAGTTTTTGCAAATATAAATATTTTTAACTTTACACACTTTTTGGGATATTATCAAAACTACAAATAGGTGGATTGACGACCGGTCTTAACTTTGGAGTAGACAAAGATTTTTTAAAAGCAGAATTTCGTATCAATTACGAGAAATATTTTAAAACTGTCACTACGACTAAACAAGATATGTTTTCGGTCGAAGTAATTATAGGTATTTAAGAAGAAGCATTAGAAAAAAGACTGATAACCTGTTGAGAATAAGTTTTAGAAACAGGAATATCAGGAAGCGATTTGGCATCTAATTCAATAAATAAACCGTCTTTATCTCTACGCATTACTTTTACTTTTAAAGGATTGATGATATAAGAACGATGGCAGCGTATTAAATTGATATCGGAAAAAGTTTCTTCTATATTTTTCAATGAATTGCGTAAAATAAAATGTGTTACTTTTTCTTTGTTGATATAGCAGATTTTTACATAATTATCATCGGCTTCAATGAAAAATAAGTTATTAATACTAACGGAAAGTTTTAAATTACCTCTATCATCGCTAAAATGGATTAAATTAGATTCTTCATTGGGTTGTTTTTCCGTACTACTTTCATTATGTGTTGATTTAATACGTTCTAAAACCTTATTTTTTTCTTTTAATTCAAGATATAAGAAAGAGATGCTATAGGGGAGAAATAAAATGGCGATAGTGTAAAGAAAGATTTTGGGGAAAGCAGTGAAAAAAGCGACATCACGCGCATCGTTTAGCCAATAAAAAAGAGAGCATGCAAAAGATATAAGTGTGATTTCTACAGAAACCCACACAATAAATGTACGATAGTAAAAAATAATTTTATTTCTTAATCGATACATTAAAATACGACTGCCGACAAATACACTTAAACCTATAGCTAACATTATCGTGGTATAAATGACATATTCATCAATATTTCTTCCTTTATTTGAATTAAAAGGTTTGAAGATAACCACAAATGTTAAAACAAAAAAGGTAACAAATACTATCAGTTTAATAATATTTTTTTTCTCTAAAATATATGACGGTATCACTTTTTTCATGAAAACTGCATTTTTGGTATACAAAAGTATATTTTTTTTCAATACGCATGTTTTTTTTTATTAAAAAAATAAAATTAAGCAAAATAATGAAAATGAAATAATTATATAAAAAATTGTGTGAAGAAAAAATTTTCCTTTTGTGTTATAAAGTTAAATTTGTCATATTTTAACCCTATAAAAAGAGAAAATGTAAAAAAATTCACCCCAAAATAAGTGATTTCACACTATATTTTCGAAATTAACATAAAATTTACACCTCTAACCACTTTATTTAAAACTATAAAAACAAAAACAATACTTTTGCTTAAAATTTTTAAGATTAAAAAAGATAAAAGATGAAAGTAAGAAGATTATTTGATATTCTTGACTACTATTTAGAAAACAAGCCCAATCAAGAAGTTGCATTGGCAGGAAAAATTGATAAAGAATGGAGAAAGTATAGCATTCAAGAGTATATAGCTATTGCAAATAATCTTAGTTTTGCTATGATAAAGTTAGGAGTTCAGTCGGGAGATAAAGTGGCTATTATAAGCACTAATCGTCCTGAATGGAATATGCTTGATATGGCAATCATGCAAATAGGAGCTATTACGGTTCCGGTTTATCCTACCATTAGTGAGTCTGATTATCAATACATATTGAATCATTGTGAGGCTAAAGTTGCTTTTATTGAAGGCTTAGAGGTAATGACCAAAATAGAGCATATTTTACCGGTAACCCCTAATTTAAAACATGTATATACATTTATCAATAGAGAACGCTTACCCTACTTAGCACAATTGATTGAAATGGGAGAGCAAAATCCTAATTATGAAGAGCTTACTTTTCGTAAAGGACAAGTAAACCCAAAAGATTGTTCTACTATTATCTACACTTCGGGGACTACAGGAACACCAAAAGGAGTGATGTTGTCGCATGATAATATTGTTAATCAATTTCTTAATTTAACACATACACCGGCTAAATGGTCGAATATAGCAATGAGCTTTTTACCCTTATGCCATGCCTATGAGCGTATGTTGGTGTTTTTGTATCAATATTTAGGAATGTCGGTGTATTATGTTCAAAATATAGGAACGATTGGTGAGAATATTAAAGAAATAAAACCGACAATGATGTCAACCGTTCCGAGAGTGTTAGAGAAAATTTACGATAAAATATATAGTTCGGGTCAAAATCAAAAAGGCTTGAAAAAGCATATTTTTTATTGGGCTATTCGTTTGGCAAAACGTTATAAATTGCAAGATTATAATCGAACTTGGTGTTATAATCAAATGCATAAAATAGCAGATAAATTGGTATATAGCAAGATAAGAAATAGTATAGGAGGAAATTTTGACATTGTGGTTTCAGGAGCAGCAAGTTTGCAGCCTCGGTTGGCATCTTTCTTTTCAGCCATTGGGGTGCCTGTATTTGAGGGTTATGGTTTGACTGAAACATCGCCCGTTATAGCCGTTAGTTGTAGAGAGAAACATGGACGCGAAATCGGAACGGTCGGCTTTCCTTTAAGAGGGATAGAAGTTGAGATTGCCGAGAGCGGCGAAATCATTTGTCGCGGGCATAATGTCATGCTGGGCTATTATAAAGACGAAGAGTTAACAAAAGAAGTCATTGATGAAAATGGCTGGTTCCATACGGGAGACATTGGAAAATTTACCGATAAAGGTCAATTAATGATTGTGGGACGTTTGAAAAATATTTTTAAAACATCTTTTGGTAAATATATCAATCCTCAAATAATTGAAGAAAAATTTACCGAATCACCATTTATTGAAAATATGGTTGTTGTAGGAGAAAATCAAAAGTTTGCAGCAGCATTGATTTCACCCGACTTTAACTTTATGAAAGAATGGTGTGCTCGACACGAAATAGAGTACACAAACCCACAAGAAATGGTAAAAGACCCTAGAATAAAACAACGATTTCTGACCGAAATAGAAAAATACAATGAGTTTTTCGGTGAAGCGGAAAAAATTAAAAAATTTGAACTTATACCGGATGAATGGTCCCAACTTACAGATATATTAACGCCTACTTTAAAGGTAAAACGCAGACTAGTATATGCAAGATATAAAGATGTAATAGAGCGAATCTACGCTTAAAAATTTACATTTTTTGTATGTTTTCATTTTTTGAATGAAACTGATTTGGGCAAGAGGGATAACAATTCCCTCTTGTTTTTTTTATATCTTACATATAAGAGAATTTTAATTTATTTTAGAAAAATAGTTTCCTATTATTGTAATTAATTGTATTTTTGTAAAAATTGGCTGCGAGTTTCTCAAGGCCCCACCTAATGCCTCAATAGTTATTGGGGCATTAGCCCTTTTTAATAGTCAATGGTTCGGTTATCAATGCCGGTCTTCATGCGAGCGAGCTTGCCTTAACGGATAGCGTAAGGCGTAGTATGTATGTTCGTGAGGTGTTGGTAGACGAGGAGGAATTTAAGAACGATTTGTTGTTGGTTAA
>JAAYQB010000098.1 GCA_012519525.1 Bacteroidales bacterium
AATTATATAGGCAGTGCTATTTATTCTTCATCATCGGGTTTTTATTTAGCAAATCGTTTGATTTTTGATCCCATGAATCAAGAAAGAAACCATTTTTCTAATTTTAATATTGCCATTAATATCGAAGATGGAGGCACCAAAGCAATCAGTATTTATAATTCTGATTTTCACAACAATAATATCTGCATCCGAGCCGAAGGAACCAGTGAATTATACATCAGAGCCAATACCTTGAATATACCTTATAGTCCCTATTATGGACCTACTACAGGTATTTCACTCACTAATTGTAGTCGTTTTTATATTGACAACAATACTTTTCACGGAGTGTGGCAGTGCAATTACGGTTTAATCGTTCATCATTCGGAAGCTAACAATAATATTGTAAAAAACAACACTTTCTCTTTTCTTAACACAGCTTGTTTAGCTTACGGTAAAAATTCGGACGGTGCTAACGTCATTAATGGTTACAAGGGTTTGCAATACCATTGTAATTGGTATGAAGAAAATGGGAAAGACATTGTTGTTGAAGATTATGAAGGAATAAACGGCAACATACGTTTTGTACAGGGAGAGGCAGATAAAGCAAGTGGAAACATATTTTCGCCTAACGGGACGAATCTTTATTCCCCTAATTATGATTTTCAATACTTTTATAAGTTTAATTCTCTAAGACATGAACCTCTTAATTCATCATCGAATATATGTTTGAGACCTAAATATTTTGACGTATGTAATTATCAAATTGGCGTTATTAATCCGAACATAGCTCCATATGATCCTCCTACTAACTGGAATGATGAATTAACAACCCAATATAATCAGATAAACAACATGTTGCTTCCGCTCAAAGATCACTATATATCCATGGGTTATAATCAATTTCCAATTGATTGGCAGATGTATTTTTATGGCGGATATATACCTCCGCATTTAGAGGAACAAGTCAACTTATACTATGCAATAAACGACTTGGAAAACGAACTTTCGGAAGTATGCAAACAAGCAGTTTATTATGTTCATTCCGATGAACTGTTTGATTTTGAAGCATACCATTCATGGTTAACAAGGATTCATAGCCCGGAAGCCGATTATTTATTAGCTGAAAGCTATTATGAAAGAGAGCAATACGGTGAATGTTTTGACGTATTGAATAATATTCCAACACAATATGAGAACTTTAATGACATAGAACATCAAAACTATTTATCGTTTTATAATTTAAAAGAACAATTACGTGGTTCCGGTCAAACATGGAGCGATATAAGCGAAGGATCGGTAGAATATCAGCAGTTAAATGATATTGCGGTATCGGGCATTAACGGTGCAGCATTCAAAGCACGAGCGATACTTTCAGCTTATTTTAATCAAGATTACCCACCAGTAATTCTCGAACCACCTTTATTAGACTTATGTTGGTACATTGCTAATTTAACAGGGGATGGAACTTCAGGAGAAGAGGGAGAAGAAGTAGGTATAACAATGCAAAAAAATGACACTTCTAAATTAAGTCTTCGTCCCAATCCTGCTTTAGATGAACTAACAATTGATAATGGAATAAATAATATTCAAGAAGTTAGTATTTTTGATGTATTAGGAAAAGAGTTGAAACGTTATTCCGTTAATAATTCTAAAATTACACTTAATATCAGTGATTTAAGTTCAGGCATATATATTCTAAAAGCAAGCACCCAAAAGGGGATTCATATAAAAAAGTTTGTAAAAGAATAATATATGTGATGAATCAATTCATCAATGAGTAAAAAAAGGAGGACTTGCTATCCTCCTTTTTTATTGATAAAAATATTTTTAATTTTTTATCATTGCTGTCCGACAAACATAGTTAACTTATTGATAATCATTATAATTTGATAAAATCTTTTATCATAATGTTAAACACAATAAGATGAAATTCAAATAATTACAAAAGAATTTTTAATTTTTATCGAACACTAATAATTTTAATCCTATTTTTGCCGATTTTTTTCCGGATTTCCCGGAAAAATGAACAATTTACGGTTACTAACAAAAAAAGAGAGTCTCTATTTTTGAACACTCTCTTTTTTAATATCTAATAAAACCGTTATTTATATTCTTTTAAAGGAATATCCCCTTTTAGCATTAAAAAGACGTTAAATGCTAAAGCATTCATTTCGTCTTCGCCGGGGAAAGAAAATATAGGTGCCAAATGTTGAATGCGTTTTGTAATTTTTTCGACAAAAGGTTTCCCATATGCTAATCCGCCTGTTAATAAAATTGCATCTACTTTTCCTTCTACTACAGTCGAAGCAGCCCCAATTTCTTTTGCTATTTGGTAAGCCATAGCCGATTCGTAAAAATCAGCTTCTTTATCTCCTGCTTTTGCTCTTTTTTCTATTTCTAAAGCATCGTTAGTGCCTAAATAAGCTACATAACCTCCCTTTCCGACAACCATTTTACTAAGATCGTTTTGAGTATATTTTCCGCTAAAGCAGGCTTTTATCACGTCAATTACAGGTAGTGAACCGCTGCGTTCGGGCGAAAACGGACCATCGCCGTTCAATGCTTGATTAACATCAATCACTAATCCATGATTATGCACTCCTATACTGATTCCTCCGCCCATGTGAGCTACGATAAGATTCAATTCTTCGTATTTTTTCTCCACCTTTCGAGCATACATCCGAGCAATAGCTTTTTGATTGAGTGCATGAAAAATGGGTCTTCTTATAAACAAAGGATGTCCCGATACTTTTGCAATATCACTCATTTCGTCAACAACAACCGGATCGGCTATAAAAGAATCGATTTGTAAAGATTGTGCTATTTCATCTGCAATAAGTCCGCCTAAATTACAAGCATGTTCTCCTGCATATCCAATCAAAAGGTCGTGTTTCATCGCTTCGTTGACTTTATAAATTCCCGATGAAATGTTTTTAACCAATCCACCTCTACCAATAACGTATTTAATCTTTTTTAAATCAATATTGTTTTCTTTTAAGGTGTTTAATATAATTTCTTTACGCCATTTATATTGATCAGCTATACGTTTAAACTCTTGTGTTTCTTCCAAACTATGTTTAACATTTTTTGAAAAAACAGAGACAATTTCATCTTTATTATTTTTCGCTTGAAGATTTAATTCCAATACCGAAAATTTTGTTGAGGTTGAACCCGGATTAATAGCTAATATTTTAATTTTTTCTTGCATTTGTAACTTTTTTATATTAAAAAGCAAAAGTACAAAATTATCTGTTATCTTTCCGTATAAAATCAGAAATTAAAATCCATTTATCGATAAAAATAAAGGCGGCAATAAAAGAAGGAAACCCAATACTAAAAGAAATAATAAAAATTTATATACCCACTTTACCCAAATAACATAAGGAATACGTGCAATTCCCAAGCAACCGATTAAAACTCCGGAAGCAGGAGTGAAAATATTAGTAATGCCGTCACCAAACTGAAAAGCCAAAACCATTGATTGACGTGAAATTTGCAAAAGGTCGGCAAATTGTGCCATAATGGGAATCGTTAAAGCCGCTTTTGCCGAACCCGAAGGAATAATAAGATTCAAAACCGTTTGAAACAAATACATCCCTCCTACTGTTTCGGCTTTGCTTAAGCCCTGCATGCCATTTGATATGTTATAAAGAATGGTATCAATAATTTTTCCGTCTTGCAAAATAATAATAATTCCTCCTGCCAATCCGACTATCAAAGCAGCATTCATAATATCTTTACATCCTTCTAAAAACAATTTAGCAATTTTATCAGCCGAACATTTAAAAGCTATACCGGCACAAATGCCCAAAACAAAAAATAGGGTAGCTATTTCCATTATGTACCACTGATATCCTAAAACACCAACAATTAAAATCCAAATAGTTAAAAATAAAAGAAGTAATATAAAAAAATGAACGCTTTTTCTAAGACTGAGAAATCCAAACAACATAAAAAAAACAGTTGTTATCGGAAAAACAGGAAAAGTTAATATTTGATGATTTAACTTAATTTCAGTTAAAGGAATTTTAATTGATAAATAAATAAATCCTATCGAAAGAATAGCGTATAATATCCATGCTATAGGAGAGCTATGATAATTTATTTTCTCTAATTCGTCCGGTTTGTGTTGTTCTCTCCAATAATTATCTATTTTATAAGTCGGTGATTTTTCGGGATTTTTCTTTATTTTGTTAGCATACCACAATATAAAAACAATGACAAAAAATGTAAAGACCAACCAACATAAAAATCGATATTCAAATCCTGAAAATAGAGGAATTCCGGCAAAACCTTGAGCAATTCCAATTGTAAAAGGATTAAAAATTCCTCCGGCAAAACCAATATGTGCTGCTAAATAACAAATTGATAAGCCGACAATAGAATCATAACCCATTGAAATGGCAAGAGGAACAAAAATAATAACAAACGCCAATGTTTCTTCGCTCATTCCAAAAATAGCTCCAAACAAACTAAAAACAATCATAATACTAACTAAAACAATAGTATTAATATTAATACGCCTAAAAAGACGTTTCTTCTGTAAAGCAGCTATTATTTTTAAAAAAGATAAAATTCCTATATTAATTGCTTTTGTGAAATTCAATATCCAAAAAGCACCTCCTATCATTAATATAAAAACAATAATATTCGCTGTTTTTACAAATCCATTAAAAAAAGCGGAAAATATCTGCCATGTTTGTATTTCTTTTTCAACAAGATGATAAGAATCGGGAACAATTACTTCTCGTAAAGAGCCGTCTACTTCCTTCACTTCTTTCATAAATTCTCCGGAAGGAATAATCCATGTCAATACAGCAGCGACGACGATAATAAAAAAAACAATGGTAAAGGTATTCGGGATATTAAATTTCTTTTTTTTTAATGTCATTTTTTTAACGATTTTATTAAAATGCTTCTATTTTCATTGTAAAATAGGCAAAATATTTTTTACAAAAGTACACTTTTATTGCATTTATACAATTATTAAAATAAAATATTCGTTTTTTTTGTGATTGATTTACAAGCAACTATTTTTTTTTACGATAATTTAATCACAAAACAAGTAAACATTATTTAAAAAGGTGTATTTTTGTAACT
>JAAYQB010000099.1 GCA_012519525.1 Bacteroidales bacterium
ACTTTAACTATATGCGATGTTGATTTACCTTTAACTTATGGCGATAGTATTTTTGCAATAGGAACTGTCTCAGGCAATTATCCTATACATTTTACCTTACCAACGGGTTGTGATAGCTTGGTAACTTTAACATTAAAAGTCAATCCGACTTATACACATTATGATACGTTAACAGTATGCGATAGTGATTTTCCGTTTAATTATGGGGATAGTACTTTTAAAGTAGGAACTGTTTCAGGCAATTATCCCGTACATTTTACCTTGCCAACGGGTTGTGATAGCTTAATTAATTTAATACTTAATGTTAATCCAACATACTCATTGTATGACACTTTAGTAGTATGTAATGGAGATGTTCCTTATACTTATGGAGATAGTATTCTCAATGTAAGTGGAAATTACAGAGTTGTTTTCTCATCTTCCAAGGGATGCGATAGTATTGTATTCCTTAACTTTAATGTATTTAATTGTGAAAGTGTTGATGTTGTGGGTATTTGCGATAGCGAGTTGCCTTATGCTTATGGAGATAGTATATTCAATGCAAGCGGTATATATTTGGTTAATTTTAAAACATATTTAGGATTAGATAGTGTTGTTGCTCTCACTTTACATGTATATAGTACTTATAATCATTTTGATACTTTAAACGTATGTAATTCTGAATTTCCAATAATGTATGGAGATAGTACCATATCTATAGGCGGAAATTATACAATAGAATTTGCATCTATTTACGGATGCGATAGTACAATAGATTTAACCGTATACACACTTCCTTCTTACAATTTATTCGATACCGTTAGTATTTGCGACGGCGAACTTCCTTATACGTATTCTGATAGTCTGCTTGCTAGTGCGGGAAGTTATACTTTTACGTTAACAACTATTGAAGGTTGTGATAGTATTATTCACTTAACGCTATTAGTTTATCCGACTTATAATAATTGGGATACACTTACGATATGTTCCGGTGAATTACCATATCAATATGGTGATAGTATTTTTGCCGTAGGAAGTGTTTCAGGAACTTATCCTATACATTTTACACTACCGACAGGCTGTGATAGCTTGATAAATCTTACTTTAATTATTAATAATTCCTATTTACATACAGATACGGTTGCCATATGCTATGGAGATTTACCGTTTACTTATGGCGATAGTGTTTTTGCGGTAGGAAGTGCCTCTGGCGACTATTCTATTATCTTTACTTTACCGACAGGTTGTGATAGTATTATATTATTAACGTTAAATATATTTAATTGTCAATCAACAAATATTGTAGATATTTGTTCCAATGAATTGCCGTTTAACTATGGAGATAGTACTTTCTATGCTGCCGGAATATATCAAGTAGTATTTCAATCTCATTCAGGACTTGATAGTGTTGTAACATTAACATTACGTGTACATAACAATTATAATTACTACGATACAGTAAGTATCTGTAATTCTGAATTTCCTTATACTTATGGCGATACGGTAATTACTACCTCAGGCGATTATATTATCTCATTATTATCTTCCTACGGTTGTGATAGTATTATTAATTTAACATTACTGACCTTGCCGTCTTATGCTATTTATGATACTATTGGTATTTGTGACAACCAACTTCCTTATACTTATGGCGATAGTATTTATAATGATTTCGGTGATTATGGTATATTCTTAAAAACCGAATACGGTTGCGATAGTATTATTCATCTGCATTTATTGTCTTTATCAAGTTATGTTTATTCGGATACTTTAAGTATTTGTTCTAATGAACTTCCTTACACCTATGGCGATACAATTTTTGATATAGGAACTATGAATGGCGATTATATAATTTATCTCACTTCTATTAATGGTTGTGATAGTGTTGTCAATCTTAATCTTTCTATTTATCCTATTTTTGAAGAAAGTGTATATGCTAAAATTTGTGAAAGTGAATTACCTTATTATTTTGCAGGGAAAGAATTTGATTCGGGTGGCACATATGAAATCGTACTTGTTTCTATTGATGGTTGTGATAGTATTATAAACTTGTATCTAACAGTGAAAAATGCACCGATTGCTCCCGATACAATTATTGGGGAAATACATATTAGGGAAGCAGGGAATTATACTTATAGTGTTGAAGTAGTTGATAGTGCTTCATCTTATATATGGACTATTTCTAATGAAGAATGGTTAGGAAGTAGTACAACCAATACCATTGTAGTATTTATTTCAACATCAGGAAGTGCTTATATTTCGGTACAAGCAGCGAATGAGTGCGGAAGTTCTGAAGCCACTGAAATATATGTCCAATCGTCGGTTGGAATTAAAGAATTGAATAATACAGCCGAAGTTAACCTATATCCAAATCCTGCGAATAATTATTTCTATTTGAAAATGAATGATATTCAAGGGAAAACCTTGATTAGTATTAGTGATATAACAGGCAAGGTATTGCGTAGAGAAGAGGTTGATATCAATAGTGCTAATCAATTATTAATATTTAGCACTCTTCATTTATCGAAAGGATTGTATTATGTTTCAATTGTCAATAACAATCATACTATAGTTAAGAAATTGATTATAGAATAGATTGTTCTAATAATGAAAGAGAGGCTTATACAACCTCTCTTTTTTTTATTAGTAAATAAAAGGAATATACGGTCTTCTTTAAAGTTTAAATCTATTGTTTAAGAAATTGTAAAATATTTTTTTCGATACGTTTTAAAATTGCACTTGTATCCGAAGGTATGAATTTTTCTCCTGTTATTTGTTCATATAGCTCTATGTAGCGATGAGAAATAGCATTGACAATGGCGTCGTTCATTTCAGGAACTGTTTGTCCTTCTTTTCCTTGAAATCCATTTTCCATTAGCCATTCTCGAACAAATTCTTTAGATAATTGTCGTTGTGCTTCTCCTTTTTTAAAGCGTTCTTCATAGCCGTCGGCATAGAAATAACGGGAAGAGTCGGGTGTGTGAATTTCATCGATAAGGTATATTTTCCCGTCTTTTTTCCCGAATTCATATTTAGTGTCAACTAAAATTAATCTTTTTTTTGCTGCAATTTCAGTTCCTCTTTGAAACAGCTGATAAGTGTATTTTTCTAATTGAATGTATTCTTTTTCTGAAATAATTCCTTGTTTTAGAATTTCTTCTCTTGATATATCTTCATCGTGTCCTTCTGCTGCTTTGGTTGTTGGTGTAATAATAGGTTTTTCAAATTGTTGATGTTCTTTCATTCCGTCAGGGATAGGTACTCCACATATATGACGCTGACCATTTTTATAGGAACGCCATGCACTTCCTGTTAAATAACCTCTGATAATCATTTCAATAGGATACGACTCACATTTGTGTCCTATTGTAACCATGGGGTCGGGGGTTGCTATTTTCCAATTAGGACATATATCTGCCGTGTCGTCTAAAAATTTTGATGCTATTTGATTTAACACTTGACCTTTATAAGGAATAGCACGAGGAAGAACAACGTCGAAAGCGGAAATTCTATCGGTTGCTACCATAATTAATATTTCATCTTTTATGGTATAAACATCTCTTACTTTTCCTTTGTAAAAATTAGTTATATCGGGAAAATTAAATTGGGTTTTATCAATAGCATTCATAATGAGTTATTTATTTTAAGCAGGAATGTCTTCTTCTACACGTAAATTTTCAATAATAAATTTTTGTCTTTCGGTAGTATTTTCTCCCATATAATAAGTTAGAAGTGTGTTTATGTTAGTATCTTTATGTAAAACAACAGGTTCTAAGCGGATATTTTTTCCTATAAAATGCTTAAATTCTTCCGGGGATATTTCTCCAAGTCCTTTAAATCGTGTTATTTCAGACTTCATCCCTAATCGTTGTAAAGCATTAATTCGTTCTTCTTCGCTATAGCAATAAACAACTTCTTTTTTGTTTCTAACACGGAAAAGAGGCGTTTGTAGTATATATACATGTCCTGCTTTTATTAATTCAGGGAAAAACTTTAAGAAAAATGTCAATAAAAGCAGTCGGATATGCATGCCGTCGACATCGGCATCGGTGGCAATAATGATATTATTATAACGCAGACCTTCTAATCCGTCTTCTATGTTTAAAGCAGCTTGTAATAAATTAAATTCTTCGTTTTCATATACAATTCGTTTTGTTTTTGAAAAGGTATTCAAAGGTTTACCTCTTAATGAAAACACTGCTTGCGTATCCGGATTTCTTGATTTGGTAATTGAACCCGAAGCCGAATCTCCTTCTGTAATAAACAGAGTTGTTTCTAAACCTCTTTCACTTTTTTCGTTTAGATGGTAGTTGCAATCCCTTAATTTTTTATTGACAAGATTGATTTTTTTTGCCGCTGATTTAGATATTTTTTTGATTCCTGCAATTTCTTTACGTTCTTTTTCGGAATCTAATATTTTGCGTTGTAGAATTTCAGCAGTTTCAGGATTCATATGCAAATAATTGTCCAATAATTTACTAACCATATTATTGATATATGATCTTACAGTAGGACCTCCTTCTTTCATGTTTTCAGAACCTAATTTTGTTTTAGTCTGAGATTCAAACATAGGCTCTTGAATTCGTATGCTCATTGCAGCGCAAATAGATTGACGAATATCATTTGCATCATAATCTTTTTTATAAAAATCGCGAACGGTTTTAACGATGGCTTCACGTAATGCTTGTTGATGTGTTCCTCCATGAATTGTATGTTGTCCGTTGACAAAAGTATAATATTCTTCTCCTCCGCTTCTTTCCAAATGAGTAAAAGCCAATTCAAAATCTTTTTCTAATAGATGAACAATCGGGTACAAAGCCTGATCGTTTATAGTGTTGGTCATCAAATCGAAAAGACCGTTTTTTGCAGTAAATTTTTGTCCGTTAAAAACAATTGTCAGCCCTCTATTTAAATAAGCATAGTTCCACAATAACTTTTCGATGTATTCGGAATAAAATTTATAATTTCCAAAAACATTATTGTCGGGTGTAAATGTAACTTTTGTTCCGTTTAAATGTGTAGTGTCGATAATCGCATGGTCGTTTGTTATTTGTCCAAAAGCGAATTCGATACTTTTTTCTTTTCCTTCACGATAAGAAGTTACTTGAAAATATTTTGACAAGGCATTGACAACTTTCAATCCGACTCCGTTCATTCCTATTGATTTTTGGAATGCGTCGGAATCATATTTTCCGCCCGTATTCATTTTCGAAACACAGTCATACACTTTTTCAAGTGGGATACCTCTACCATAGTCTCTAATAGACACTTGGTTTTCTTTAATAGTAATTTCAATTGTTTTTCCGACTCCCATCATAAATTCGTCAATTGAATTATCTATTACTTCTTTTATTAATACATAGATTCCGTCATCTTGCGATGAACCTTCGCCTAACTTTCCAATATACATGCCCGGACGTTGTCTGATATGTTCAAACCACTCAAGCGTTTTTATATTATCTTCTGTGTATGATACCATTTATTATAAATAATTTTTATTATTCTGCAAAAATATACTTATTTTTAAAGAAAAAAGCAACAACTTTAAAAAATTAATAACGATTTAATGTTAATTATTTTTGCTATGGTTAGAAGGTATAATTTACATAAAAAATGTAAAAATCCAATAGATTAATGCTGAAAATAGCATTGCTGCCGGAATAGTTAATATCCATGCCCATACAATGCTTGTAGTCGTACCCCAACGAATTGCCGATACTCGTCGAGTAATTCCAACTCCTACAATAGCTCCTGTAATGGTATGGGTGGTACTGACAGGAATTCCGCCTAATGCAGTCCCAATCAAGGTTAAAGCTCCGGCTGTTTCAGCACAAAATCCGTGGACGGGTTTTAAAGGTGTTAATCTATCCCCTAATTTACGTATAACTTTCCATCCTCCTGACAGTGTTCCTAATGAAATACATCCGTAACATGAAAAAATAACCCAAGTCGGAACTTCAAAAGTATTGATAAAATTTCCGTAAACGAGCAACATCGTAATAAAACCCATTGTTTTTTGAGCATCATTAGAGCCATGTCCTAAACTAAAAATTGCAGATGAGAATAATTGGAAATAATGGAAATTCTTTTCTAATTTTATAGGATTTGATTTTCGAAAAACATGCATTGTCAAAATCATAATAAAATAGCCTAAAATAAATCCTATCAAAGGTGATATAATAATAAATAAAGTTACTTTGATAATACCGGATACTACTAAGGCTTTTTTACCGAAAAAAAACAAAGCGGGACCTATTAAGCCTCCGATAAGTGCATGAGATACACTAATTGGGAATCCATATCTTGTGCAAAATATCAGCCAAATTACGGCTCCAATTACAGCTGAAATAACTACATATTCATTTAAAATATCAATATTGATTATTCCTTTTCCTATCGTATTGGCAATGCCTACATGAAAAATAAAAGCTGCAAAAAAATTAAAAAAAGCTGCCCATAATACGGCATAAAATGGTTTTAATGTCTTAGTAGCAACTATCGTTGCGATAGAATTTGCCGCATCGTTCATCCCATTTAAAAAATCAAAAACAAAAGCAATAACAATTCCTACAATAATTACAATTGTCGTATTCATATTTATGCTAATTTAACTATAATTGATTTAATAATATCGGTTACATCTTCGGCACAATCAATAGCTTCTTCTAAAGAAGACATTATTTCTTTTCGCTTGATTAATTCTATAGGATTTTTTTCGTTTTCAAAAAGCTCTAATAAGAAATTTTCATATAAATCGTCTGTTTTATTTTCAATTTCATTGACTTTTGTGCAAGCGGCTAATAGTTTTTCAGTAGATTTATTAATTTGCGGTAACAGATGAAATGCCGTATGTAAGCATTGTGCTGTCTGATGAGTTAAGTTACAAATGTCAACTATAAAATTAGTAAATGTTTTAGGTTTATATAAAATACATTGTTTGATTGAAGAGTCAACATAATCCATTACATCATCCATTGTAGAGGCTAATAAATGAATGTCTTCTCTATCAAAAGGAGTTATAAAAGTTTTATTTAATTCTGAAAAAATAGTGTGTGTTATTTTATCTGCATTCGTTTCACATAGTTTTATTTGTTTATAAATACGCTCTCTATCTTCCCAATTGGCTGCCGTAGCAAATACTAAAAGATGTTCTGTTGCCTCAAGTAATAAATCGGCTTGTTGATTAAGTAAAGAATAAAATTTACCTTCTTTGGGTACTAAAAAAGAAAAAAATTGATTTAACTTCATAATTTATCGAAAATTAGTGCTTTTTTATTTGTTATAATATTTAATATGTTAGATGTTAAAATTTTGCTTTAATTCATAGTGCAAAGATTATATAATTTTTTAAAGTTTCTGTATTTTTCTTTTGTATTTAATGTAGATGTAATATAAGTGTAACATAGATGTAATATAGACGCAGTGTTATTGTAACACAAATGTAATAATAGATTAAAAAAGAGGTTCTTGATTACGACAAATTTTTTAAATATAATTATTATATTATTGATTTATAAATATGTGTGAAATTTAGAGCACTCGTTTGATGTTTTAGTGCCGAAGTCAGGACCAAATAGATTTGGTTTTTACTTCTTTAAAAAATAGTTCGTTATTTTTCTTTACGATAACTATGAATTTTATCAAAATTTTTCGTTGTCAGTTCTGGATATGCTAAGTATATCTATCTTTTTATATGTTGTTCTAAAATGGCTTATAACGCTTTCGGGCTTTGTATTCTAGTCGTTCGTTAATTAAAAGTTTGCAAACCATTCATAGCTTTCAATTTTTTGATACTCTTTTGGAACAGCTTTCAAAACAACTCCTTCCTTTTCTGTCGGTCTATATGCAGCTTTTTTTGTTTTTATAAATTGACCCTTATTGTTTACATCTGGATAAATGAATTCAACTGTGTCAACTTGAAGACCATTCCATTTGTATTTATAA
The DNA here is from genome assembly GCA_012519525.1 of Bacteroidales bacterium. GTDB lineage: Bacteria > Bacteroidota > Bacteroidia > Bacteroidales > WCHB1-69 > UBA5266. Next base: position 7,924 of record JAAYQB010000099.1, read on the forward strand.
AGTCCTACTTCTCCTGGGTGTCCATATTCTACTCCACGAATTATTTTCTCTTTCGCTGAAAATGTCGGATTGATAAACTCGTAGTCCTGAGTAAAATTTCCTTTTTCGGGTTGATTCAAATAAACATTATAAATATCACGTCTGCAACAGCCTGAATTAGGATACCAATGAACAAGAAAATCTTTGTATCCGTCACCATTTACGTCAAATATTGTATCACGAATATAGGTCATTCCATCTTGTTCTCTCTCTATTAACTTTTCTGTTTTGTTACCATTTATTTTGTAAAGGTTGAGATAAGTTGCCCAAGGAACTTGTCTGCGTAACAAAAAATATTTAATCTGGTCGTTAAATATTCTACCGATTACGATTTCAATGTTGATTATATATAGACTATCATCAGGTTGAAATTCATATTGTTTGGTAAATTCGTTCTTTTTGAACTCTGCTTGAGCGATTTTAAAAGCATCTTTCAATGCCATATCAAGACGTAAACTATCAGTTCTGTTTTTTTCTTCTATTTGTTTTTGTCTTTTTTCTTTTGTTAGTTGTTTTTTAGTATCAATTGATTTAATACTATCAACTTGAGTATTAGATTTTTTATCTTGGGTTGCAGTTTGTCCACAACCCAAAATTATTGTCATAATTATCAATGCTAATATGTTCGTTGTTGTCTTTATACGATAGTATCTCATAATGTTTTTTATTTCTTTTAATTTTTGGCAAAAATAATAATTTATTTTGAGTTTATATCCTTAGAAAATAATTTTTTTAAATTCTGTATATTTGAATTGGTCGGGCAATTCTTTGTGACGGCAAGCGACACCTATTTGTCCTGCAATAATTGGATAAACGTATCTATTTCTGATTCTGACAATTTTTTTAATTGCATTTACTATATTCAACTGATTTACTGTAGTATATATAAGATGTGTGGAATTATTATTAATAATGATATACGAATGTTATCAATTTTACGTTAATAGTGTAATTTTATTTCGCAAATTATTAGATAGTGGGATTTATTGTATAATCATTAAAATAATAGATATGAAAAGAAATATACTTAGAAAAATAATCGGAGGGATAAGTTTAACATCTGTAATGTTTGTTTTTCAAGCATGCTATGGTACGCCTCAGGATTTCGGATTTGATTTATTGGTTCAAGGTCAAGTAAAATCGAAGACATCGGGATTGCCAATTAAAGGAATTAAAGTTTCAGTTGTCAACAATATGCAATATGAGATGACCGATGAAGAAGGTAGGTTTTCATTTTATACGGAAAGGTTTGGAAGTTTAAAGTTACGATTTCAAGATATTGATTCTACTGAAAACGGATTGTATATTAATAAGGATACTATATTGACAGATTTGGATAGAAATGTGTATTTAGCTATAGATTTGGAAGAAAAATAAATGCTTTCATCAGTCAAGAAATACGTTTTCAGGAAATTTAGAGATTCTGAAACAAAACGACACGAACTGAATTATTTGTTTTGGGAGTGTACCACACGATGTAATTTAAATTGCTTGCATTGTGGAAGCGATTGCTCAAAAGATAGTTTGCATCCGGATATGCCCGCAGAAGATTTTCTTAAGGCGATTGATACAATAAAAAACATACCACAAAATTTTACGGTTGTATTTACGGGTGGTGAACCTCTTTTACGAAAAGATATAGAGTTTTGCGGTAAAGAGCTACGGAAACGAGGTTTTAAATGGTCAATAGTTTCAAACGGACATTTATACGATAAAGAAAGACATATTTCATTGCTAAATGCCGGAATAGGTGCTTTAACAATAAGTTTAGACGGACTCAAAGAATCTCATAATTGGCTGAGAAATAATGAAAAAAATTTCGATAAGGTAATAAATGCAATCGAATTGGCATCATCTTCCCATCGTATCAACTTCGATATTGTAACTTGTGTAAACCAAAGGAATATCAATGAACTTCAACAGATACGGGAATTGTTAATCTCGAAAAATGCCAAAGCATGGCGATTGTTTACTATTATTCCTATCGGGCGAGCTGCACATAATTCGGATTTGTTATTGACAGACAATCAATTTGTTCAATTAATGGATTTTATAGTTGAGTGTCGAAAATCCAAAGAAATAGATGTGAAATTTAGTTGTGAAGGTTATGTGGGAAAATATGAATCATTGGTAAGGGATTCCTATTTCTTTTGCAGAGCAGGGATTAATATCGGTTCGATTCTTATTGACGGTTCGATTTCTGCTTGTCCGAATATTGACAGGACTTTTTCGCAAGGGAATATTTATACGGACAATTTTTATGAGGTGTGGAAAGACAAATTTCAAGTTTTTCGAAACAGAAAATGGACAAAAATTGGTCAATGCGAATCGTGCAAAGATTTTAAAGATTGTCTGGGAAACGGATTTCATAACTGGCATGGAGGAAAGAAAAATGTATTGGTCTGCCATAATGAGAAAATAGAAAAAAATGCTAAAAATTAAGAATTTGAGGAAATTTTTAATACGATTATTATTTTAAATTTAAAATAAATTACTAATTTTGCAGAAATTTTATAATATTAAAAATTATTAGTTAAATAGACTGACATTATAGCGGATATTAAAAAATAACAAAGACTTAGCATTTTAACAATAAAATTGGTTAAATTTGTAAACTAAAACACAAGGTATTAGAATGAAAAAGAAACTTACAATAGATAATTTAAAAGCAGAAGCCAAAGCCTTTTGCATCGCGGAATCTAAAATTCAGAATAAATCACTTTTTGGAATAACTGATGGAAAAGCTGTAGGAACACATATTGAACATAAGTTTCAAGAACAATTAACTTCAAAATATAAAATAGCAGTAGGTTCTTCAGCAAGTGGAATTGATTTGCCGTCAGAAGATATTTTGACAGATATTAAGGTTACATCAATTAAGCAACCACAATCATCTTGTCCGTTTAAAGATGCTAAGCAAAAGATATTTGGGCTAGGGTATAATTTACTTGTTTTTGTTTACGATAAAACAGATAATCCCAAAACTAAAACTGCTAAACTCGATTTTGTTAGTTGCTCATTTATTTCAAAAGAACGAACAGCCGATTATACAACAACTTATCGTTTACGTGAAATGGTGAAGGATAAGGCTAATGTAGAAGATATTGTTGCTTATCTGAGTGATAAAAATATTCCTGCAGATGAAATAACTCTCAATCAGTTGGCAAAACAAATTCTGAAAACACCGCCAAATCAAGGATATTTGACTATTTCAAACGCTTTACAATGGCGACTTCAATACCAAAGAGTTGTTACACTCGACAAGAAAATACAAGGAATAAGTAAAATAATTGATAAAGCTACCAAGTAATGAGAATATTTGAAGCAAATATTTCATTGCAGGTTTGCATGTTTTTAAAAGAGTTTTTAAACAATATTTCCTCTTTTGAAATTGCAAATAAAAAAATGTTTGATGATTTCGGTCTTATCTCTGTTTTTGAAAGCAGAGATGATTTTCAAGAATTAAAAAAGTCCGTGTCTGTTGTTGCCACAGATTTTGTTGAAGAGTCTGATAGAGTAGAATATGGAGATTTTCAAACAAATAAGGGTTTAACAAACAGGGTTGCAAAATATTTGGCAAAAGAGAACATATCGCCGGAAATTGTTATTGAACCAACATGTGGAAAAGGTAGTTTTATAATTGCTGCACTATCGAATTTTAAAACGCTTAAAAAAGTAGTTGGAATTGAGATTTATAAACCTTACGTTTGGGAAACTAAATTTAGTATTCTCGATTTTTTCCTCTCAAATCCTGATAGTAACAAGCCTGAAATTACAATCAAACATTGCAATATTTTCGATTTCGATTTTAAAAATATTTCTAAACGATTTCCAGATGAAAAAATATTGATAATTGGAAATCCCCCTTGGGTAACAAATGCAAAATTAGGGAGCCTCAACTCATCTAATCTTCCCCAAAAATCAAATTTCAAAAATCAAAAAGGGTTAGATGCGATGACAGGAAAGGGAAATTTTGATATTGCCGAATATATTACTTTAATGCTTTTAGATGCCTTCCACACTCATGACGGACATTTAGCACTATTGGTAAAAAACTCGGTTATAAAAAACATTGTTTTTGATCAAAAAGAGACAAAATATAAAATCGGTAAAATAAAAAAATATTGTATTGATAGTAAAAAAGAGTTTGATGTTTCGGTTGAAGCTTCTTTGTTTTGTTGCCAACTCAATTCAAGCCCAAGTGTTGAGTGTAGCGAATTTGATTTTTATAGTTTAAAGAAAAAAACAAGTTTTGGCTGGCTTAATGCTAAGTTCGTTTCTGATTTGGCTGATTATACTGAAACAAAGGAGATTGACGGAGTATCCCCTTTTGAATGGCGACAAGGAATAAAACACGATTGTTCGAATGTAATGGAACTTGAAAGGGTAAACGAACATTTTGTAAATAAACTTTCGGAAGAAATCAAACTTGAAGAAGATTTAATCTATGGATTTCTAAAAAGTTCCGATTTGAAAAATAGAGTAATTAAAAATAGTAGAAAGCTAGTTATTCTAACCCAAACAAAAGTTGGGCAAGAAACTTCGTACATTCAACATTTGTATCCTAAAACATACAATTATTTAAAGGCAAATATTTCATCTTTTCAAGCAAGAAAGTCTAGTATTTATAGAGGAAAACCGTTATTCTCAATTTTTGGAATAGGAGATTACTCTTTTAAACCGTACAAAGTTGCAATATCCGGATTATATAAAACATATCATTTTACATTGGTTTTACCTCAAAATAACAAACCTATAATGCTTGACGATACTTGCTATTTTATTGGATTTGATAAAATAGAGTATGCTGTATATGCTACTATTCTATTAAATTCAGAAATAACAAAAGCATTTTTAAAATCAATTACCTTTTCCGATGCTAAGAGGGTATTTACTAAAGATATTTTAATGCGTTTAGATTTGTTAAGTATTGCTAAGGCTATCACGCAAAAGGAAATTGAAAAACAGATAAACTATTTAAACGATAATTATGGGTTAAGCGTTAATCTCTCACAATGGGATAGTTTCATAAACGAAATGATACCAAAGAAAGAAAAACAATTGACAATATTTGAATGAAAATAAAACACAAAAGTATAATCCACATCGTTAAGAACACATTCTTTAAAACTGACTAAAATTGCTACGTACTTTAACTGATATCGGATTTATTTTTACGACCTGTAATTTGGTGAAGTTTTTAATACGATTATTATTTTAAATTTAAAATAAATTACTAATTTTGCAGAAATTTTTTTAATATTGAAAGAATTTCCCAAAGACATAAAGTTTAAATACGACTGGAGAAGGTATCAGAAAAGAGTTCTGAGTGAATTAGAAGGACATCTTGATGATAATCATTTACATATTATTGCACCTCCGGGTTCCGGGAAAACCGTACTTGGACTTGAAGTTGCTATTCGTTTAAATAAGCCGACACTGATATTTGCTCCGACGGTTGCAATTAGAAACCAATGGATTCAAAGATTTTGTGAATTGTTTCTTCAAACCAACGAAAGACCTGATTGGATTTCAAGAGATATCAGAAATCCTGAGTTTCTCACAGTTGTTACTTATCAGGCTCTTCATGCTGCATCAACCAACACCATGATTGACGAGGATTCGGAAATATCCGATACCGAAGAAGAATCTGAAAACGGTGAAAATGGTAAAACTGTTAAAACCATAGACACTAAAGAAATTGTAAAATCATTGAAAGAAAAGGGAATAGAAACTATTATTGTAGATGAAGCACACCATTTAAAAAATGAATGGTGGAAATGTCTTAATTTGATTAAGCGTGCTTTAAATCCTACAATAGTTGGGTTGACAGCAACTCCGCCTTATGATGTTACTTATAATGAGTGGCAGAGATATATTGATTTAAATGGTCCTGTTGACGCTGAAATATCAGTCCCGGAGCTTGTTGTTGAAAATGATTTATGTCCTCATCAAGATTATATTTATTTATCGGAACCTACTGAGGAAGAATCTAAACTCATTCAAGACCAAAGAAGCAAGGCAGAAAAAGTTTTTGAAGAATTAAAAAAAGATGAAGTACTAATAAAAGCACTGATGAATCATCCGATTTACCTTAATCCTACTGAAAATCTCAATTGGATATATAATAATCTTGCATGTTATTCCTCGGTATTAATTTTTCTAAATTCTATCGGTAAGTTAGTTACTGTAACCCATTTAGAAATAATTGGTAATAAAAAATTCAGAATACCACAACTAAATTATGAATGGCTTGAAATACTTCTATCATTTTACCTATTTGAAGACAAAGAAAACTTCATTGCTTATGGAGAGCATAGAGAAAAACTGCTCAATAAATTAAAGAGAAATGGATTACTTGAGAGAAAAACAATAAATTTTCAGCATAATCAGAGAGTAAACCGTTTAATTAGCTCTTCGTTGAGTAAGCTACAAAGTATTGATAATATTGTAGATATCGAATATAAGACTTTAGGAAATAATCTGAGAATGGTAATTCTTACAGACTATATCCGCAGGGAGTTTTTGACTAATGAGAAACAAAATAATCTGGTTTTAAATAAAATAGGTGTTTTATCAATATTTGAACAACTCAGGAGAACCAATGATAAAAATATGAAAATGGGTGTTCTTTCCGGCTCTTTAGTTTTGATACCCAAAACCGCACTTAATGCTCTTACAGAAACTTCAAGGAAATTAGGTGTTGAAAATCTTTCGTTTTCAAATTTAGCTTACGACAATAATTATTTAATTGTAAATTCTAACGAAAAACTTAAGCACGTCATCGTGCAATTAATTACGCAAATATTTGAGCAAGGGGAAATTGAAGTCCTTATTGGGACAAAATCATTACTAGGTGAAGGTTGGGATGCACCAACTATCAATTCCTTGATTTTGGCAAGTTTTGTCGGTTCTTATGTTCTTTCAAATCAAATGAGGGGTAGAGCAATTCGTTCTGACAGAAAGAATCCGGACAAAACAGGCAATATATGGCATTTGATATGTGTTGACCATACGGCAAATAATGGCGGTGACGATTTGCATTTAATGAAAAGGCGTTTTAAATCATTTGTTGGTATAAATAATAATGAAGGAGCTTGGATAGAAAACGGTATTAACAGACTCAATTTGCCCAAATGCTTTACAAAGTTAGACATTGAAAATTATAATGAAAAAACAATTCAAATAGCAAGCCAACGAGAAAATTTAAAAAACAAATGGAAAGATGCACTACTAAATGGTGTAACCCTGACAGAAGAAATAAAAGTTCCATTTCCTGAGGATAAGGATTACAAAGAAATAACGTCATTATACTACTACAAAACTATCGGTTACCTTTTGGCAGTATTGGGAGCAAGTTTGCTTACATTTTTGCAAAGTTTTTTAGATGCTTTAAGCAAATCGGCACAGAGCATACGTTCGCGGGAAGATTTATTTCAATTTTTAATGTATTTTGGTATTGTAGGTGTTGTATTGTTCGGACGACGGTTTTATAAAACTTTTAGGATATTAATTAAGTATCGGGATATATCTAAAGATGTTCAACAAATTGGAGAGGCTTTGTTAGAATCGCTTATAAAAGTTGGGGCAATCCAAACGGAGTATTCAAAATTATTTGTAAAATCTTCGGTTGACAATGCCGGAGCTATTTATTGTCATCTTGACGGAGGAACAACCTACGAAAAATCTATATTTATAAAGGCATTGCAAGAAATTCTGGCATGCATAGATAATCCTCGATATTTAATTATTAGAAAAAGTTTATTTGTAAAAGTAATATCTCAGAAAGATTATCACGCTGTACCGGAAATAATAGGTCAAAATAAAAAATCAGCAGAATATTTTGAAAGGCAATGGAAAAGATTCGTTGGGTCATGCAAATTGATTTACACAAGGACAATTGAAGGAAGAAAAATATTATTAAAATCAAGAATAAATTCCCTTTCATCTGAGTTTGAAGAAAAAACGGAAAGGATAAATAAATGGAGGTAAAATAAAAAAAAACGTTCCAAAAAACATTGGAATTAAATAATAACCAAGAAATAGCACTAATCAGTTTAAAAAGTAACAGTATTATAAACATTTAATAAATATTAATTATGATAATAAAGCCAATTTTGATTTCAGGAAACAAATACAGAGCACTAATTAAGATTGATGAATCAAATAAGAAGTATGATGAGAGTTGGTTGCAAAAAATAATTCATGAAAATCCTCAATTGTATCCAATTGAAAATCCTTTAAACAATGACTTGAAGATTATTTCACTCGGACGTGAGATAAATACCGGTGTTGGAAAGATTGATATTCTATTATTAACTTCAGATGCTGAATTAATAATAGTTGAGACGAAACTATGGCGAAATCCTGAGAAATCTCGAACTGTTTTAGCGCAAATTGTTGATTATGCTAAAGAATTGTCCAAATGGGAATACGAAGACTTTGATAGTGCTATCAAAGTAGCACAAAGAGATAAGAAAAGTTTAAGAGTAATTTCCTTAGAAGAAATAATCCAGCAAGAATTTTCTAATCAAAATATTACTGATTTCAAAGATAGGTTTGTTGAAAATGTAAAACGGGGTATTTTAAATCTCAGTATTATTGGAGATAAGATTTCGGCAAATTTGTTGTTGTTATCAGAGACAATTCAAGGTTCTCCTGGATTAAATTTTAATCTCAATTTGATTGAAATGAAATTATATTTACACGAAAAGGAGATAATTGTAATACCTGATATTATTGGAAAAACGAAGGAAGTTGTAAGAGGTATAGTAAAAATTCAATTTGAAAAGAAACAACCACAAGTTGAAGTTGTTTATGCAGAAGAGGTGCAATCTTCAAAGGTAAAAACGGATAAGAAAACATTTTTATCTCAATGTTCTGCTGATGTGGCTCAAATCCTTGAAATATGGATAGATAAATGGGAAAACAAAAAAGGACTTATGGTTTATTGGGGGTTGTCTGGACTAAGTGTAAGGAGAGAGATCAAGGGTAAGTGGGAAACATTAGTATATATTTATCCTTATTCAATATCACTAATAACAGAAGAAATGGCGAAAAAATGTCAGTTATTTGAAACGGACATTTATAAAGAATATTTGGATACAATTTTTTATAGTGAGAAATTAGGAGCTTTTTATTCTGCTAAAAGGAGAGATATCAAGTATAGTACTTTGAATACTGACTCAATAACCTTATTGATTGAATCAACAGGGAAATTGATTGATAAGATATTGAGAGATTAAATGATTAATATTTGCTAAAACACAGTATACTCAAT
>JAAYQB010000100.1 GCA_012519525.1 Bacteroidales bacterium
AAACAAAATTATTAATCACTAAAAACAAAATTTATCATGAAGGCAAAATTAATGTTATTAGCAAGTGCAGCGTTTGCACTTATCCTTACATCTTGCGGTGGAGACAGTAGTAAACCCGAAACAGTAGTAGAAAAGTACTACACACATTTATCAAAGGGAGAATTTGATAAAGCTAAAAAGTATATGGTTGAAGAACACCAAAACATGTGCGACTTACTCAGCTCTTTCACTGATGAAGCTACCAAAGAAAAAATGGCTAAAACAGACGTGCAAGTAAAAGACATTAAATGTGAAGTAGAAGAAGACAACGCTGTCTGTACTTGTGAAGTCGTTACCAAATTCGAAGGTAAAGAAGAATCGGCAAAAGAAACAGTCAAAATGAAAAAAGTTGACGGAAAATGGTATGTCAACCAAGGTAAAGAAGGTATGGGAGGCGAAGATGATGTAGCACTCGAAGATGAAATACTTAGCGGCTTAGAAGAAGCTGTTGAAGCTGACACTGAAACCGCAGTTGAATAATCATAACATTTTATTTTTAAAAGCTGTTTGAATCAAACAGTTTTTTTTTATACCTTATGCTGAAAAAAAGAATTTTTCTCGTTGTTGTATTAAGTATTTTTGCTTTTATAAGTGTTCTTTATTTTTATCAAAAGAAAAGTATAAAAGACGAACAAAACAGCACTTATCAATTGCAAGCTCATGAAATTGAGAAGATAAGAGAGGGTGATATTATTCTACGTCATGGTTACGGCATTATTAGCGATATGATTGTCAAAGTAGGCAAAGAACCCTATCCTATTTCTCACTGCGGTGTCGTATGCAAAGACGAGAAACACAACTGGATAGTTATCCACACTGTTTCTAATACGTTAACAGCAATAGACGGTATGCAATCGGACCCCTTAGCTGTTTTTGTGAAAAACAGTAAAGAAAATTCAATTATCGTCGTACGTTATAAAAACACAAACGACAGTTGTACAAAACTTTTCACGCAGCAAGCTTTTTATTATTTAAACAAAAAAGTTCCTTTCGACGATCGTTTCAACAGCAATGACAGCAGCGAATTGTATTGCACCGAATTCATTCGACAACTTTATTTAGATGTTTACCATACTGATATTTACAGTCAATACTCTACCGACATGCTTCGTTTTTCTCCTTTTTTAAACGAGAAGCTGTTTGATATCATTGTATTGGATGAAAAGAAAAAAGACTAATTTTCAAATCATTATGTGTTGAAGCATAAAAAAGAAAACAAATACTTTTTTATTTGGAAAAAAAAATGTATTTTTGTAAACCTTTTTAAAAAAAATATCAACAATTATAATTAAAGAAAATGTATAAATTAGTTTTAGTACGGCACGGTGAAAGCCAATGGAACAAAGAAAATCGCTTTACGGGATGGACGGATATCGACCTATCGGAAAGAGGAATAAAAGAAGCAAAAGAAGCGGGTAAGATTTTAAAAGAAAATGGATTTAGTTTTCGCTACGGATACACATCCTACTTAAAAAGAGCGATAAAAACACTAAACTATATATTAGAAGAAATGGATGAGCTATGGATTCCTGTCGAAAAAACATGGCGATTAAACGAAAAACATTATGGTACGCTCCAAGGATTGAACAAAAGAGAAACAGCCGAAAAGTACGGCGATGAAAAAGTTTTATTATGGCGACGAAGTTTTGACGTTCCACCCCCATCTCTTCCGATAACAGACGAAAGACATCCGGGCAATAGCATCAGGTATCAATTGGCTAACGCAAAAGATGCTACTCCCGATACGGAAGCACTCAAAGACACCATTAATAGAATTATTCCCTATTGGAAAGACAACATCGTTCCTACATTAAAAGCACATAAAGAAGTCATTATAGGTGCACACGGAAACAGCTTACGTGCTATTGTAAAATACGTTAAAAACATTAGTAACGAAGATATTATATCTTTAAATCTGCCGACAGGCATTCCTTATGTTTTTATTTTTGACGAAGCAATGAATCTTCAAAAAGATTATTTCCTTGCCGATGAAGCCACTTTAAAAGCTCTAATGGAAGAAGTTGCCAATCAAGCAAAAAAATAACATCATACAATGACGGCTAAGCAATGGGTCATACCGGATGTACATGGTTGTTATTACACCTTAAAAAAACTATTGGAAGATAGAATTAATATCACAAAAGAAGATACTGTTTACTTCTTAGGCGATTTGGTGGATAGAGGAAAGCACTCTCGCTTGGTGTTGGATTACTTAATGAACTTAGAAAAAGAAGGTTATAATATTAAAGTCATTAAAGGCAATCATGAAGAGTATTTTGTAAGGTCTTACTACAGCGAATTAACTCATAATTCTACTTTTTTAAAAAAATACAGCAAAGACTATCAGTTCTGGCTCAAAGTAGGCGGAAAAGAAACCGTAGAAAGTTTTGGTGTAAAAAATGTGAAAGACATACCCCTTGCTTATATCAAATGGATAGAAAATTTGCCTTACTACTATCTTACGGATAAATACGTAATTGTACATGCAGGCTTAAATTTCAACAAAAAAAATCCTTTTGAAGACACAAATGCCATGCTTGTCAATAATCATTTTACGGTTGTCCCTGAGAAAATCGGCAATCGCACTGTTATTCACGGGCATATCCCTTTAAGCATTGACGGGATTGAAACCCTTATTCGTGAAAAAGACACCTATCATTTCATTTGTTTAGACAATGGTTGTTATTACGAAAAAATAGATACTTTCGGCTCGCTATTAGCATTGAATCTTGACACTTTAGAACTTACACAACAACCTAATATCGAAGACTAATGAGAATAGATATTTTGACACTTTTTCCTGAAATGTTTGAAGGAATTTTAAACACTTCCATTCTAAAACGAGCCCAAGACAAAGGCATTGTTCATTTTTTTCTACACAATATTCGCGATTATTCAACCGACAAACATCGTCACGTTGACGATTATCCTTTTGGCGGCGAATCGGGCATGGTACTTAAAATAGAACCCATTGCAGCTTGTATCGAAAAATTAAAAGCGGAACGTACTTATCAAGAGATTATTTTCTTAACTCCCGATGGACAACAGTTGAATCAATCAATAGCCAATCGCCTTTCCATGCACGAAAACATTATGCTTTTGTGCGGACACTATAAAGGTATAGACGAGCGTATTAGGGAATTATTTATTACCAAAGAAATTTCCATAGGCGATTATGTCGTGTCGGGCGGCGAATTGCCCGCCGCTGTTGTGTGCGATGCCGTTGTAAGATTAATTCCGGGCGTACTCAACGACGAAACCTCTGCCCTCTCCGACTCTTTTCAATACGAATTGCTATCTTCACCCGTTTATACGCGTCCGTATGACTACAAAGGACACTGTGTTCCGGATGTATTACTCTCAGGAAATGAAAAACTTATCAATGAGTGGAAATTTCAAAAAGCACTCGAACGTACCAAAGAACGCAGACCCGATCTTTTAGCAAACGAAATAAAAGAGGAAAATGAATAAGAAATTGTCAATGGACGAATTGCAACGCATTAGCGTAGACGAATTTAAGAAAAGCAAAAAACTTCCGGTAGTTATCGTTTTAGACAATGTTCGCAGCATGAATAATGTAGGTTCTATTTTTCGCACTGCCGACGCTTTTCGTGTCGAACATATTTATTTATGCGGTATTACAGCACAACCTCCTCATAAAGAAATCGAAAAAACAGCTTTGGGTGCTACGCAATCGGTAGAATGGACCTATGCAACTTCTACCGAAAATGTTGTGTTAGAACTGAAAAAACAAAATTTTCAAATTGTCGCCATTGAGCAAGTGAAAAACAGCATTGAACTACAAGATTTTAACGCCGATTTTAATGCTAAGACAGCCCTTGTTTTCGGAAATGAAGTAATGGGCGTCGAACAAAAAATAATTGACCTCTGTCATCACTGTATTGAAATACCTCAATTAGGGACTAAACACTCATTTAATATTTCCGTAAGCGTTGGCATTGTGTTATGGCATTTATTTTTAACTGCTAAAAATATTTTACGATGAAAACATCTGTTTTAAAAACATCTTTTCCGCCAGCCAACTTACTTAATCCTCTGCCTGTTGTAATGGTAAGTTGCGGTAATACTCCCGAAGAACACAATATTATCACCGTCGCTTGGTGCGGTACTGTTTGTTCCGACCCGCCCATGTGCTATATTTCCATACGTCCCGAACGTCATTCATACACTATCATCAAAAAAAACAGAGAGTTTGTGATTAATTTAGTTTCTAAAAATTTGACTGCCATCACCGATTGGTGCGGTGTGAGGTCGGGGAAAAAATACCGCAAATTTGAAAAAATGATGATAACGCCTATCGCAGCCGAAAAAATAAAAGCACCGATGATAGCCGAATCCCCCGTCAATATAGAATGCGTTGTAAAAGAAATCATTCCACTCGGCAGCCACGATATGTTCATTGCCGATATAGTAGCAATACATGCAAGCGAGAAATACCTGAATCCTACAACGCAAGCCTTAGAGCTTTCAAATGCTAATTTAGTATCCTATAATCATGGACATTACTATTGTTTAGGAAAAGAAATAGGAAAATTCGGTTTTTCGGTTGAGAAGAAAAAATAAACTGCCTTAGCATCCACTTAAAATAGCATCAATATTTTCACATTGACTAAGTTGTTCGATAAATTCGGGCAATACATCTTGGTATTTACCCACAATACCGTAATCGGCATATTTAAAAATAGATGCTTTTGGATTTTCGTCAATAGCGATGATTTTTTCAGCCTCTTTTAATCCTGCAATATGCTGAATAGCACCCGATATCCCAACGGCTATATAGCATTTAGGACGCACTGTTATTCCTGTTTGTCCGACTTGTCGCGTATAAGGTGCAAAACCTGCATCTACAGCCACTCTACTTGCACCCCAATCGGCTTTCACTCCTTTTTGACGAAAAACTTCTATCAAATCTTTAATCAGCTGCAAGTTATCAACAGTAGCACCTCTTCCTCCCGACACTATGACATCGGCATCAAAAAGATTTTGCAAACCACTCTCATTGCGAAATGTTTGCAATAAGCTAACACAAAAATCATCATCTTTCCAGCTAGGATGAAATGTCGTTATTTTCCCTTGACGTGATGTATCGTGCAAAGGAATGCTAAAAGTTCCCGGACGTGCCGTTGATATTTGAGGAAACTTAAATCCTAAAATAGTAGCCAACTTACTCTCTCCATAAGTAGGTCTATGCGAGTGCAATAATGGATAATTAATGATTTGTTTTTTCCGATTGATATAATAACCTATTTCCAAATCGGTACAATCGGCAGTTACGCCGCTCCCCGTATAGACGGCTATGCGTGGTGCCAATTCTCTTCCTGCAGTAGTAGCGGCAAACAATACGATTTCAGGTCTTATTTTTTGAATGTACTGCACAAAAGCAGAGGTAAAAGGCAGTATTTGATATTCTTGCAAACGATTATCTTCCACTACTACCACTTCATCGGCGCCGTAAGCTATCAAATCCTCCGCTAAATGTTTTACTTTATCCCCTATCAATAAAGTAGTTATTTTTGTCTCATTATCCAATTGGGTTTGCAGTTGACGTGCGGCACTCAATATTTCAATAGAAGAACGACTAATTTTTTGATTGACAACCTCCGCCCATGTCAATATTCCCCTATAATCATCTCGTATGTCTTGCATGGGAAAATCGGGAATTTCTTTTTGCTCTTCCTGTTGTTTTTCTTCTTTTTGTTGATTATCATCGTTTTTTTCAGACAAGGCAAGAAGAAGTTTTTTTACTTTTTCTTTTTCATCGGCTCCTTGCATAATCCGTACCGCAGCGTGTTCGCTCAACATATCTACCACCTTGACAACAATAGTAGGCGAACCGCTAATGCCTATGTTTTCCACACCTAAATTAATATCCGCTATCCCAAGTCGAGTGATTTTCTTCTCTTTTGCCTTAATCGTAGTATAAAGCGAAGGCTTCCGCAACGAAACTCCCGTCGGTGTTATGGAAACGACACAAGGCAAAGGCAATTTCATTTCCTGAAATCCACCTTCGATAATGCGTTTGGCAATCAGATACTCGCCATCTTGCAACTGTATTTTTTCGACAAAAGTAGCCTGAGCAACTCCTAAATGGGCAGCCACTTGCGAAGGAACATGTGCCGTATCGCCATCACTCGATTGGCGTCCCGCTAAAACAATAAACTTCTCTTCGCTTTCTTTCGAGAAACCCAAATAATGCAATAAATGCGATAAAGCCAAACCCGTAGCATAGGTGTCGCTTCCTCTCAATTTATTATCTGTCAATAAATAAGCCTCGTCATAACCTAAAGCTAAGGCTTTTCGTAAAGAGGTTTCAAAAGAAGCAGGTCCCATAGAACAAACGACCAAACGCACATCAGGATATTGTTTTTTGATTTGCAAACCGGCTTCTAAAGCAAACTGACAATCAATATTAATAATGGATTTTGCTTTGGTTCTATCCATTAGCCCGTCGTCTCCCATCCGCATTTCGGAAGGAAGCGGAACTTGTTTTAATAAATTAATAACCGTCAATTTCATATTTATCTTTCTACATATACCGATAGTCAGGACCGTTATCTCCGTTAGGAAGATGCCAACTAATTCTATTATCTACACTTTTAATATCGCACGTTTTACAATGAACACAGTTTTCAAAATGTATCCTCAACTCTTGACTGCCGTCTTTTTTTGTATGTATTTCATACACTTCTGCAGGACAAAAATATTGACAAGGGGCTCCGTATTCTTTAATATTGATTTCATTGAAAGCAGCAACATCGCTCACTCTTAGATGAGGCACTTGGTTTTCGTCGTGATGTACACCGCTATAATACACATCGGTAGCTTTATCGAAAGTGTATTCTTTATCGAAATCACATTGATTTTTAAATCGTTCTTTAAATGTTTTCCTTTTATAATTTTTTAACTTTTTGGTAGTTTCGCTGTCGCTTTTCGGATAAAGTCTTCCTCTCAAGCCTGCTCCTCCCGTGATAAATTGAAAAGCAAACTGTATTCCTCCGGCAATCAAACCATCGGCAAAAGCCTGTCTGACATTACGCACCGGATACATTTCTTTGTAAATAACACTGTTTTTAATTGCCCTTTCGTAGGCAGACAGTGTCGTTTCCGAAAAATCATTTTTCACCAATGCTTCTACGATTGTTTGAGCTGCCAAGATTGCCGAATACATTGCCAAATGAATGCCCTTTAAAGCCGGCATCGCTAAAAAACCTGCTGCATCACCCACTATCAACGCATTATCTACGGTTAGTTTAGGAATGGCATAATAACCTCCTTCGGGTAAAGTTTTGGCTCCATATTCCAATAGTTTTCCACCTTGAATCATCTTTTTTATAAAAGGATGTGTTTTCCAAATCTGAAAAGCATGATGTATGTCGAAAGTAGGATCTTGATAATCTAAACCCACCACCAAGCCTAAGGCTAATTTATTGTTTTTTAACCCGTAAATAAATCCGCCTCCGAAAGCCTCATTCATCAAAGGATAGCCCATGGTATGATACACTTTACCTGCCTTGATTCTTCCTTCGGGAACACTCCATAACTCTTTGCAACCCAGAGAAAACATTTGATTATTACGATTTTCATCCAAACGAAACTTTCGTACGAGAGCTTGTGTCAATGTGCCGCGAACACCTTCGGCAAAAACGACAACATCCGCTAATATTTTTGTCCCTTCTTGAAAATTAAGCATCGGATTTCCTAAGCCATCAACTCCCGTATCTATCGTTTTAGCACCTACGACACGTCCGTTTTCATAAAGAATTTCGTTGACGGAAAAACCGCTGTAAATCTCTACTCCTTTTTCCTCTGCAACACTTGCCATGTATTGACAAAGTTGAGAAAGCGATGCCACATAATTGCCTTTGTTTCTCATATAAGGAATGGGAAACGGAAGTTTGATTTTTCTTTTTTTACTCAACAGCACTATTTTATCTTTAACGACTTTCGTATCAAAAGGGATTTCGTTAAAATCTCTGTCTTTAAACAGCAACTTAAACACCTCCGGAACAACTATAGCTCCCGACAAAGTATGGCTGCCTATTGCCTTTCCTTTTTCAATGAGCATGATACGTTTTTTAATTTGTTGCTCTTCGAAAAGATTGGCTAAATGTACGGCTGCCGACAAACCCGCCGGACCGCCACCAATAATTAAAACATTCGTATTAACTGTATTGCTATCCATTGAGTTATTTTAACATAATAGTGGTTCCTGACGGTATTCTTGAGTCTTTGCTTAGGTTATTTAATCTTCTTAAAGATTTTTCTCTTACCCCATAACGCTGTGCTATATCGCGTAAACTTTCGCCTATGGCAACTATATGAGTGCCGACATACTGATTGGATTTTGCTTTTTTAGCAATGTACACTATTTCATTTTCTTTCGGACGGTAGTTGCGTTGCTTTACGTCATTGTATTTACGCAATTGACTCACCGTTAATTGTACATCTACTGCAATATCGTAATAAGTTTCTCCTTTTTTGGCAAAAACAAAATAAGTTTTATTGTTCAAGTAAACGGAACGAGTCGTATAAGGATAATCAACTGAAGTATATTCTTTATTATCAACAGTTCCCTGACTTTGATTTTGTTTTGATTTATCGGGACTATCTTTTTTCAATTTTGCTTCAGCATACGTTTTTGTATCGTATTGATTGAGGGCATATTTTTCAATCAGCAGAATGAGGCGTTCGGCATAATTGGGGTCGGTGGCATAACCGCATTTCTTTAGTCCTTTCGCCCACGATTGATAATCCGTTATATTTAAATCAAACAAACTTGCGTATCTCGGTTTCTTTAAAAAATCCGAATGGTCGTTATAAGAATCTTCTACAGAAGCATAGGAACGAAAACATTCGTTTTTTTTATCGTCGTCTTTGAAATAGGTTTTGCCTTCCCATCCTGCATGGCATTTGATTCCGAAATGATTGTTGGCATTGCGAGCCAAGTCGCTTGTGCCTGCAGCCGACTCCAAAATACCTTGTGCCAAAGTAATGCTTGCAGGAATGCCATAGTCTTCCATTTTTTTTACAGCCAAATCGCTATAGGTTTCAATATATGTCTCAATGTCTTTTGTCGTATATTGTGCCTGTAAGCTCATTGTGAACAACAACAAACATACGTAGAGCAATAACTTATTTTTCAATACCATATTTAAATAATCTTAATATTTTTAATTTTACAAAGATAGCAAAAAAAACAGTATTGTCTATTGGGAAAAAATCGTTTTTTACCAAATATTCGCTTGTTTATCGGAAGGTAAATACATGGCATCACCTTCTTTTACTTTGAAAGCCTTGATAAAAGCAGGGATATGCGGCAAAGTTCCATTCACACGCCATTTACCCAATGAATGCGGGTCTTCTTTGGTACGACGGATAATTTCTTCGTCTCGGATATTGCCTGCCCAAACACCTGCATAAGCTATAAAGAAACGTTGTTCGGCGGTAAAACCGTCCATGTTTTCTTCTACCGTTCCTTGTTGTTTTGCTTTTTGTAAAGCCACATACGACACATTTACACCGCCATTATCGGCAATATTTTCGCCCAAAGTAAACAGTCCGTTAGCAAAAATTCCCGGCAACACCTCTATTTTATTAAAATAATCGACCAATACTTTTGTACGTTCTTCAAAATTTTTGCTGTCGGTTGCCGTCCACCAATCGTTGAGGTTCCCATTTTTATCATAATTCCTGCCTTGGTCGTCAAAGCCATGTGTCATTTCGTGTCCAATTACCACGCCTATAGCTCCATAGTTAACCGCATCGTCGGCTTGCATATCGAAAAAAGGCGGCTGTAAAATACCTGCCGGGAAACATATTTCGTTGGTTGTCGGATTGTAATAAGCATTGACCGTTTGCGGTGTCATGAGCCATAAAGTTCTATCCACATCTTTGCCAACTTTACTTAATTGGTATTGAGCTTCAAATCGTACAGCACGTTGTACATTTGCGTAATAACTATCTTTTTTGATTACTAAACCCGAATAATCTCTCCATTTATCGGGATAGCCGATTTTCACAATCATGGCATTGAGCTTGTCTTTTGCTTTTTCTTTGGTATCTGCCGTCATCCATGTGTTTTGCTCAATGCGTTCTGCGAGGGCAACTCTCAAATTATCAACCAATTTTAACATACGTTCTTTGGCTTGAGGCGGAAAATATTTTTTCACATACATCTCGCCTACCGCCTCTCCCAAACTGCCGTCAACGGTAGCTACCACTCTTTTCCAACGAGGTTTTATTTCGGTTTTCCCCGATAATACTTTTCCGTAAAAATCAAAAGTAGCCGCAACAAAATCGTCGCTCAAATAAGAAGAAGCATTTATAATATAATGCAAAGCTACATAAGCCTTTATCGTATTGAAATCGCTTGTTGTCAAAAGCGTATTTAAAGCCTCAATGTAAGCAGGTTGTCCAACATTTAAACTGTCTATATGCGATATGCCCAAGCCTTTTAAGTACAAAGGGACATCAATAGCGGACATCATTTTCTGTAAATCGGCAACGGAAATATAATTGTACGTTTTATAAGGGTCGCGTAAATCAATTTTATCCATATTTATTTTTGCCATTTCGGTCTCTAACTTCAAAACAGCTTTCGCAACGGCTTCTTCTTTTCCTTCTATCTTTGCCATTTTATTATAAGCTGATAGCTTCATTATTTTGACCAAAAGTACCTCATACTGCTCGCGTACTTTCTGCATCTCTTCTTCCAAATAGTAGTCGCGGTCGCCTATTCCTAAACCCGATTGCCACAACCAAGCAATGTTCTTATTGCTGTTTTGAGGATTAGCTTCGGCAAAGACAGTGAAAAACACATCAGTACCTCCCAAATGCAAATCTACTAATTGTGCCGACAAATCTTTTATGGATTTCATAGCAATAATTGCCTGCAAACCGGCTTCAATCGTCGAAGCTCCTTGCTTTTCTAAAAGCACGCTATCCATTCCCATATTGTATAAATCGCCGATTTTTTGAGCTATCGAATTATCTTTATGAGACTTGGAAGCTATTTCTATCATTAGTTCCTTTAGTTGTTCTTGGTTTTCTTCTCCTAATTTGTCGAAACTTCCATAACGAGCATATTCACCCGTCAACGGATACTGTTGCATCCAACCTCCGCAAGCATATTGATAAAAGTCGTGAGCCGGACTGACAGTCGTATCCAAATACGATTGATTAATTCCTGAGTTTAACATATTCTTTTCTTTTTGATTGCATGCCGACATGCCGATTAATAAACTAATACCTATTAGTATTCCTTGTTTTTTTATCATACCATATATTTTTAAATTATTTTATTTTAACGTGAAAACCACTTAGTTATTTTTACTTTTTCCCATATTGTAATAAAAATCCGCCGAATCTTTTTTATTGAGTTGATTCAATATATTTGCTTTTTCTATATATCCTGCCGATTTCTCCGGTTGCAAAGCAATTAATTCATCGGCAGTAGCCAAAGCCTTTTCGTATTCTTGCCTATAAGCATGCAATTGGATTTTCATTTGATAAGCCGAAACATTGTTTCTATCTACATTTAATGTATTATCGCACATCATTAAAGCCGAATCCAACTCATTGATACGGGCATAGCCTATGGCTAAATTGCTGTAACACGAAGCGGTATTTTCGGGATAATGCTGTAAATACAACTGAAAATAATAGCGTGCCGAATCCAATAAACCCATCATAGCATAGGAACTTCCAATGTCAAAACACACTATATGTTCGGTTTTATCTATGTTTACGACATTCATATAATGATTTTTCGCTTTTTCATAATCGCCTTTTGTATAATAAACAATGGCAATATTATAATTCCCGTTCAGCGAATAAGGATTAATGGCTAAACATCGTTGATAATAATATTCGGCTGAATCTAAAAATCCTCTATTACGATAATAAGGTGATAATGAATAATAAGCATAGCCCAATCGTTCGTAAGCATTGGCATGATGCGGATAAATTTCCACGCCTTTGTGTATTGCCAAAATCGATTCCCAAAGATAAGCCCTATAGAATAAATTATTTTTTTCATACTCCTCATTGGTAAACACATTGCTGTTTTTAGCTTGGTATTCGTTTGCCTTGTCTCTCAATGCTTCGCCCCAGAAAAAGTTGATACGTGCACTTTTCGGCGATTTTTTGACGTCGGCACCGTACAGGGTAAAATTATTTTCCCATTCTGCCGAACGTGCATAAGTTTTAGCCGTAAAAAACAGCAAAACCACCATCAGTACCGTCGCACTTATTCCCATTCGTCGCCTACACTCCACATTATCGCCTTCTCGCTCCATTCCCGAAAAACGGTAAAGCAAATAAGCCAATGCAATACAGTAAGAAAGAGAAGGAATAAACACAAATCTCTCGGCAAAAGAAGCACCAATTAAATACACTAAATTGCTATAAACACTCATCGTAACCACAAAAAACAAAACAGCATAAGCTATCGGATGTTTTTGACGTGTTCTTTTGAGAGCATAAATTACCAATAAAAGATAAACACACAAGGACAATAAGGCTTTCCAATTCATAAAATTGACCACAGGCAATTGATTAAAAGAATAATCGCACACTTGCTGATAAGGAATAATCAACAAAAGCAAATATTTGCCTAACAACATAATAGCACTTGCCCATCGCGTCGTAAGCGGTTCACCTGCCAAGTAGTTTTGCATGGTCGTAACATAAGAAGCCGGATAGTCGCTTAAAACAAAAAACCGTACTATCAGATAAATAATTATAGGCAATGCTATCGTTCCCGTTAAATACATATACTGTCGCTTGCTTGCCTTACGGAAAAAATAAATCGTTAAAGGAATTCCTACCAAAAAAGTAACGGCACTCTCTTTGGAAAACATGGCAATCAGAAACGATAAAAACACTCCTAATAAGAAAATAGGCTTCTGTTTATCAATATATTGAAAAGCAAACCATAAAGTAGCCAATATAAAAAAGAGCAATAAAATATCGTCTCTTCCTTTGATGTTGGCAACTACCTCCGTATGCAAAGGATGGGCAGCATATAAAATCGTGATAATCAATGGAAGCAACGGATGTTGCTTTACAAACATTTTACGTAACACAATAAAAAGCAGCACTAAACTCACTGCATACCATAACACATTCAAGATATGGTGAAATTGCGGATTATCAGGCGAAATTTGCCACTCGGTAGCAAACACCAACAAAGAAACAGGACGGTACTGATAAGCCTCCGGTTTTAATTTTATTCCGTGCATAGAGTGAGTTGTCAATATATCGCCGTAGCCTTTAACGCCTTGTTTTACATGTATATTGTCGCTAACAACTACAGTGTCGTCCAAAGCCCATTGGTGCTGAAATGTGTTGCTATACAAAACAAAAGCAAACAAAAATATCCCTATGTAAAAATACCATTCTTTTATAGAGGACAATGCCTTTGTTTTATTTTCGTCGGATGACGTGAATGCCGTTTCTTGTTTTTTCTGTCTCATATTGACTTTTTTACGCTGTGATACCATGACTATCTGTATTAATAAAAACAATATGCAAAGATAGTGTTTTTTTTATTAGTGTCCTATAAAAAAT
>JAAYQB010000101.1 GCA_012519525.1 Bacteroidales bacterium
AAAATTCTTTTTTTTCAAACTGCAATGATTTTTTTTATACTTTTGCTACGAAATTATATCAAAATAAAGTTTTTATTATTATGAAACGAACATCCTAAACTAATTCTGATACACAAGTAGATGAATACAAAGCATGCGAGTTTCATACAATTTTAAATTAAAAAAACATAAACGTATGAGAAAATTTATTTTAATCAGTTCTGTATTAATGATAGCAGTTGTTATATTTACTTCTTGTGTAAAAACTTGTAAATGCAAAGAAGTTGAAGATGATGTTGTCAAATCTAATTTCGACCAACCCGTAGAAATTGGAGTTAAATGCGAAGATTTAAGTTCTTACACTACTGACCCTGCTACAGGGAAAAAAACAGGAGATATTTGCGAATAATTCTATCTCTATTTTTACATTAGTATTAATAGAGTTATTGAAATTTCGGTAAATTTTTTAAAAAATTAATGATTTATCAAAACAAAGTTGTATTGTCTTTTTTGGACAACAATAGTTCAATACATTATGACTAGATTTTTTTGTTTTACTTCCATTTTTATAAAAATACTTCCATAATCACACTTAATTCAATAGGAATTATTTATAATATTTTTTCTAATAATCTTAGATAAAGTTTATTTTCACATTTTAGCCAACTGATTAAATGATAAATAAAAAAAATATCATATTTTTTTTGGCTTTTTACAATAAAAAGTGTAATTTTGCAATCATTAAATAAACATAAATAATCATTAATTTAAACAGTAATCGAATATGAAAAAATTAGTTTTAATTGCAGCTGCAATAGCAACAGTAATCAGTTTCAGTGCTTGTAAAAAACATGTATCTGTACTCCTTATGTAGGAGGCTTTGCAGGCGAAAAAACAGAATATGAATTACCTGAAGACTTAAAAAAATGTTCAGAAATGTCAACCATTGTAGAAGTAAATGGTGTAAAAACTGGACTTGATTGTAAATAGGCTGCATTTAGTTCACTTAATAAAGCTTCATTAGTGAAAACTAATGGTGCTTTTATTTTTTATGATAAGAACAATACGATTTTGGTTACACAATGCACGCTATATAGCATTGCCTCAAAGCCTGTTGCCTGCTTTATTGGCAATTTGCATGGCAATGCAAACCGATTCATTTTCATGGCAACTTGCTATTATTGCATTTATTGGAGTAGCTTTCGTACATTTAGCTGCTAATCTGACTGACGATTACTTTGACTATCGTAAAAACAAAGTACTCATATCCCAACAAAATCTTCCGACCGTATCTCCTATTCGAAAAGGAAAGTGTAACTACCTAATAACTAACTCTGTTACAAAAAAACAATTAATAAAAGCCATTCTTCTTTTATTTTTATTAGGAAGTATATGTGCCGGTATTATTTTTGCTTATAGAGGAATCATTATACTTTATTTTGTGTTTATTACGGGATTTTTCAGTATTTCTTATGCAGGTTTCCCATTTTCTTTGAGTTATCACGGTTTAGGGGAAATTATCATAGGTTTTATTTTTGGTCCATTGCTCATGTTAGGAGTATATTTTTCAGCAAGCGGTTCTTTTTCACCAGCTATATTGATTGTTTCTTTGATAATAGGAAGTTTAGTATGCAATATTTTATTTTCTCATTCTATAATGGATATCGAAGCTGATAAAAGTATAAGAAAAAGAACTTTAGCTGTAGTGCTGAAAAAACAATCATTAATGTTGGCTGCTGCTTTTTTGCTAAGCATATTTCCTTATCTTATTTTAACCTACGGCATTATTAAAGAATATCTTAACCCTTATTACGGATTCGTTTTTTGTCTACTCCCCTTTTCTATTCTATTGTTTTACTTACTGTTCCAATACGTTTTACATCCTGAAAAAAAATACCGTAAACGATTTTGGATGGGACCTATGGAACAATGGAATGCTATCGAAAAAGCAGGAATCGATCAGTTTATGATAAGATGGTATTTGGCTCGTAATATTTGTGTGTATTTTTGTTTGATTATTGCTATTATTAGTTTTCTATAATGCTACGTAATTTATTGATTGCTACAGGATTTATTTCTCTTTTTCTAAGAATTATTGGAATTTTTGTCTCTTTATTGTCAAGTACTTCTTTTTTGTTTTCCAAAAATTCACTTAGTTTACAACAATGGCTTTTATAAAGATACTTAAACATAGATTGCTTTATCTGTTTTTTTTCTATTTTTGTAATTCAATTAATATTTGTATTATTTATAATAAATCAATACCATATAGAGTTTTTTAATTTAAATTGTATCTGCTATACTGAAAAAAATGTCAATAAGAGAAGAGAATTTAGAAATTTGGGGAGCGAAAAAAAACAATTTAAAGAATATTAATTTAATTATTCCACGCAATCAATTTGTTGTCATCACAGGCTTATCGGGTTCGGGAAAATCTTCTCTTGCCTTCGACACTATTTATGCCGAAGGTCAAAGACGCTATATGGAAACATTTTCTTCTTATGCACGACGTTTTATAGGCGAAATGGCTCGTCCTGAGGTAGATAAAATAACCGGCTTAAGTCCTGTTATTTCTATTGAACAAAAAACAGTGAATCGTAGTCCGCGTTCAACGGTAGGAACCATTACCGAAATTTATGATTTCTTGCGTCTATTGTATGCACGAGTTTCTACTGCCTATTCTTACAATACCAAAGAACCCATGATTCGCTATAGCGAAAAACAAATAAGCGAACTTATTGAAAAGAATTATAATAACAAAATTATTTACATTTTAGCTCCTATTATCAGAGGAAGGAAAGGACATTATAGAGAAGTTTTTCAACAAATACTCAAATGGGGTTTTATCCAAGCTCGTATTGACGGCGAAATCAAAGAAATTACATATCGCATGCAAGTTGATCGTTATAAAACCCACGATATAGAAGTTGTTGTTGATAGTTTAGTCGTTAAAGGAAGCAATCACAATCGCTTAATGAAATCCATTGAAGTAGCCATGAAATACGGCAAAGGCATTCTAATGGTATTAGAAGACAAACAAGCTGTTCCTAAAATATATAGTCGTTTTCTGATGTGTCCTACAACAGGCATTTCTTATCCCGAACCGGAACCCAATACATTCTCGTTTAATTCACCTTATGGTTCTTGTCCTCACTGCAATGGATTGGGAGAGATTACTGAAACGGACATTAATAAAATAAGCGACCCTCGCAAATCAATTCGCAATGGAGGCATTATTCCTATAGGCGTTTATAAAGCCAATTGGATATTTAAACAAATTGAAGGAATTGCCATGCAATACCATTTTACCCTCGACACCCCTATCGAACAAATTCCGGAAGAGGCTTTAAATGTAATTTTTTACGGTAGCGACAAACCCATTATGATTAAAAATGATACCTCTAATACTTATACCTATTCAAATAATTATGAGGGAATTATTAATTTTATACTTGCACAAAACACAGAAGATGCACCTGCCAATATTCGTAAATGGGCACAACAGTTTATGCACACCAAAACTTGCGATGTATGCAACGGAAGCCGATTAAAAAAAGAAGTTTTGTATTTCTTAATCGGCGGAAAAAACATAGCAGAATTATCATCGTGGGATATAAGTGTTTTAAATGAATGGATTCAACACATTAACGATTATTTAGACGAAAAAAAACAAATTATTGCTCACGAAATTGTTCGTGAAATTAAAACAAGGCTACAGTTTCTTCTCAATTTAGGAATTGATTATTTAAGCCTAAACCGTTCGTCTCAAAGTCTATCGGGAGGAGAAGCACAACGCATCCGATTGGCAACACAAATCGGCTCTCAACTTGTCAATGTGTTGTATATTTTAGATGAACCAAGCATAGGTCTTCATCAACGCGACAATCAACGACTTATCTCATCATTAAAAAACCTTCGCGATGCAGGCAATTCAGTGATTGTAGTTGAGCATGATTTGGATACGATGAAAAACGCTGACTTCATTGTAGATATGGGTCCACATGCCGGCAACGGAGGCGGCTATGTGGTAGCAAAAGGAAGTTACAAAGATATTTTAACTTCCGATTCACTCACTGCCGATTATCTGACAGGAAGAAAAATAATCCAAGTTCCTGCTAAACGACGCAAAGGGACAGGAAATACGATTACACTAAAAGGAGCAAGCGGTCATAATTTGAAAAACATTACCGTCAATTTTCCTTTAGGAAAACTAATTTGTGTAACGGGAGTTTCGGGAAGCGGAAAATCTTCGCTTGTCAATGCTACACTCTATCCTATTTTAAATAAGCATATTTATCGTTCCGAAAAAAAACCTCTTTGTTATAAAGAAATTACAGGATTAGAAAATGTGGATAAAGTTATGGAAATCAACCAACAACCTATAGGTCGCACTCCGCGTTCCAATCCTGTAACTTATATTGGCGTTTTCGACGATATAAGAAAATTATACGCTTCTTTGCCGGAATCTAAAATTCGCAACTATCAAGCAGGACGTTTTTCTTTTAACGTAAAAGGCGGACGATGCGATGTGTGTCGAGGAAGTGGTGTCCGCACCATCGAGATGAGTTTTTTGCCCGATGTGTACGTACATTGCGAAACATGCAATGAAAAACGTTATAATCGTGAAACGCTTGAAATTCGATATAAAGGAAAGTCTATCAGCGATATATTAGAAATGAACATTAGCGACTCCATTGCCTTTTTTGAGGGTATTCCTGCTATTCGTTCCAAATTAGAAATAATGGAAAAAGTAGGCTTAGGTTATTTAAGTTTAGGACAAGCCTCTACCACACTTTCGGGCGGAGAAGCACAACGCATAAAACTTTCTGCCGAATTATGTAAAAAAGATACGGGGAAAACTCTTTATATTTTAGACGAACCAACTACAGGACTGCATTTTGAAGATATAAGGATGCTATTAGACGTGCTAAATCAATTGGTAGACAAAGGGAATACTATTATTGTGATTGAACATAATATGGACGTCATAAAAGTTGCCGATTGGGTAATTGATTTAGGTCCCGAAGGTGGAAGCAAAGGGGGAAAAATTATTGCAGAAGGAACTCCCGAAGACATCGTAAAAAAAGGAAAAGGATATACGGCACATTATTTATCCTCTTATCTAAAATAAAAAAGGATTTTACCTCTTCTTTCTGTAAAATCCTTGCATTGTTATTTATTTTTTATTTCTTAATTTATTCTTTTATAAACCTTTCTATCATCAGGATAGCCTTCGCCTTCTATGATAAGTGTCAGCGTTTGATTTTCTATTAATTCATATTTATAAGTAATGTCGGCTTGCGGATGCGTCCCATCTTTTACTCTATTGGAAAAAGTAATTTTATTGTGCTTTCTTTCAAAATTTCCTTTCACTTGCCATTTATCCCATTTTCCGTCTTTGCGTTCAAAAAAATCTTGAACATAAGTATAATCAGCTCCTGAATTAAACAGTAAAGTCTCTTTACAAGAATCGACAGCTAAGCCTCTTAATTCTTTAATATCGCATTCCCATTTACCTACCACAGGTATTTTATCGTATTTGTTGCAACTTATTAATAGCATTACAACCGCAAAATTAAGCACTAATACTCCATTTTTCATTATTCTTTTCGAGTGATTTTTAAGCATTTTATTCATTTTTTTTAAATTTAATTAATATTTTTTATTTTTTTACAAATGTATATAAAAATACATTTAGTCTGAACAATATATTGAAAATATTTTTTTATTACTAATCGACAAAAATTTTTGCAATCCTTTTTCCTTTCTCGTATGCAAAAATATACTTTTATTTGTTTCAATTAATAATAAAATATAATGTACAAGTTTGTAAAAAATAAAATTCACAATAATCGCTTGTTTGTATTGCTTTTTATTTTATTTTTGCAAGGATATAAATATTGGTATAAAAATTATGTTAAATCCGCATTTAAATCCTTCTTCCGACAATCTCAATCTTTCTGATAAAGAAATAGAAAAGGTAATACGTCCTTCCGATTTTCGAGAGTTTTTCGGACAAGAAAAAGTGGTTGAAAATTTAAAAATTTTTGTACATGCAGCCAAGCAAAGAGGCGAATCTTTAGACCATGTGCTATTACATGGACCTCCGGGACTTGGAAAAACTACTTTATCTCATATCATTGCTAACGAAATGGGCGTCAATGTACGCGTTACTTCGGGTCCTGTTATTGATAAACCCGGTGATTTAGCAGGATTACTTACCAATTTAGAAACCAATGATGTGTTGTTTATTGACGAAATTCATCGGCTATCGCCGGTCGTCGAAGAGTATCTCTATTCTGCAATGGAAGATTATAAAATCGACATTTTGATAGAATCGGGACCCAATGCCCGCAATGTGCAAATCGGATTAAACCAATTTACATTAGTGGGTGCTACTACCCGTTCAGGATTGTTAACAGCACCTTTACGTTCTCGCTTCGGCATTAATTTACGTCTTAATTACTACGAAACTTCTACTTTGGAAAAAATCATTGCACGCTCGGCAACGATTTTAAAAATAGAAATTGATGAAAGTGCTGCTCACGAAATTGCACGACGTAGCCGAGGAACACCTCGTATAGCCAATCTTTTATTAAGAAGAATCAGAGACTTTGCTCAAATAAAAGGCAAAGGAATGATTGACTTAGAAATAGCCAAATACGGATTAGCAGCCTTAAACGTAGACATGTATGGACTTGATGAAATGGACAATAAAATTTTGTTGACCATTATTCAAAAGTTTAAAGGTGGACCGGTAGGCATTTCCACTATTGCAACGGCTGTAGCCGAAGATGCCGGCACTATCGAAGAAGTGTACGAACCCTTTTTAATACAAGAAGGATTTCTTGTTCGTACCCCAAGAGGTAGAGAAGCTACCGATTTAGCTTATTCTCATTTAAATATCAAAAGAACCGATATCATTAATAATTCTTTATTCGATTAATGAAAAAACAGATACCTAATATTATTACTTTACTTAATTTATCCGCAGGAGTTACAGCTATTGTCATTGCACTCCAAAATAATAAATTAGCTATCGCCGCTATGATGGTTGTATTGGCATCTTTTTTCGATTTTTTTGACGGTTTGGCAGCACGCTTACTCCGTGTAAAATCAACTATAGGCAAAGAATTGGACTCGCTTGCCGATGTCGTCTCTTTTGGAGTAGCACCCGCTATTATCATTTATCGACTTTATCAGCAAAACATTAATTTTCAAACAAATGAATTGTTTGGAGTGAATTTTTTATTTTTATTGTTCCCTTTACTTTATGTGTGTTTTGCAGCCTATCGTTTAGCAAAATTCAACATTGATACACAACAAAGCGAGAACTTTAGAGGATTACCTACTCCGGCAGCCGCATTTGTATTGATATCATTGCCTTTTTTCCCGTTTTTTCATTATTCTATCATTATCATTAGCACTGTAATAATTGCATTATGTTATCTTATGGTTTCCAATCTTCCCTTATTTTCATTAAAATTTAAAAATTTGAAACTAAAAGACAATCTTTTCCGTTATATACTCATATGTTTAAGTATATTATTGTTAATTTGTTTTTATTTTAAAGCTGTTCCGTTTATTATATTGACATACATGATTTTATCTATTATTAAAATTTCTTTATCTAAAAAATTAGAAAAAAAAGACGCATGAAAAAATACATTTTTTATTTTCTTTTGCTATCAATGCTCTTATCATCGTGCAAAGTTTTTTTGCCATCACGTATGTTAAAAGTAACTTCAAAAGAACAATTATCAACATTTCCACAAGAAAAAGAGCCGCAAGAATATAAAATTGCCCCCAATGATGTTCTAAAAATCAATGTTTACTATCAAAACGGAGAAGATTTTTTAGACATGTTTTCAATGGCTGATGTCCGCACTATGACTACCTCTACGAATCCCAATACGGGAATTGAATTTTTAGTAGAATACGACGGATTGATTAAACTTCCTTACCTCGGCTATGTGAAAATAGACAGCATGACATTACGTGAAGCAACGATTTTCTTAGAGGAGAAATACTCTCAATATCTTAACAATCCAATGGTTAAGCTACAAGTAATGAATAAAAGAGTTACCGTTTTTCCGGGAGGAAGTGGCGGCACGGCAAAAGTAATTAATTTAGTAAATAATAATACTACCTTAATCGAAGCCTTGGCATTAGCAGGTGGAATTCATGATGGGAAAGCCTACAAAATCAAACTGATAAGAGGAGATTTAAAAAATCCTACAATTTATCAAATTGATTTATCATCAGTTGACGGACTTAAAAAGGCAGATTTGGTATTACAAGCTAACGACATAATTTACGTAGAACCGGCAAAAGTACTTACTCAATTTATGAAAGAATTTAACCCTTATCTTTCTTTAACGAATACCATTCTATTGGTTTTACAATTATTTATGAGATAAATATTCATGAAAAAGCAAATTTCAAATATAAATAACGAAGAGATAAATTTTAAAATAATTTTTATTGTTTTAAAAAGATATTGGTATGTATTACCGGCTCTACTACTTATTGCTCTTACGATTTCTTTTCTTTATTTACGCTTTACACCCAGTGTTTATCAAGCAAAAGCTGTCATTCAGGAAGATAAAAACAACAACGAAGACATTTTAAAAAGAGCTTTTAGTGGAGTTATTACAAGAAATACAGGAGAAAACAGCACTTTAAAAAGTGTAAATTTTATTACTTCCCCCATATTTTTAAATAAAGTTTTAGATAGTCTTCCCTTAGATATTGATTATCATCGCAAAAAAATCATTAGAGAAGTAGAAATGTTCCCTGATAGACCTTTTGAAATAAAAATCAATTCATTGCATCCACAATTACACAATAAACCCATTGACATTGCTTTTTTAAAAGAAAAAAAAGGAGAAATTAGCTATGAATTAAATGATAAAACTTTTAAATATTCTTTTAATTTTAAACCTAATACTATTTATACTACTCCCGACATTCAATTTCAATTAACAATAAATGAACCTTATCAAAATTTAATCGCTCAATCTTATTATATTGTCGTTCCTGATACTGTATCAAAAAATAAAAAATACATCCGCAGCCTAAGTGTTGTTCCGGATCCTGAAGAATCGGGAAGTTTTACGATTACTCTCAAACACACTTGTCCTAACAAAGCAAGTATTATTGTCAATGCTATTACAAGAGAATTTCAAAAATTTTATTTGGAAAAAGAACAGGAAAGCTATACAAACATTTTGAAATACATTGATGAACAATTGATTTTCTGGGAAGAAGAAGTGCATCGTAGCGAAAAAGCATTAGACGACTATAAAAAAGAAAACAACATTGACCAAATAGAGCTTTATCTTTTAAACATTGAGAAAATTCAACCTGAGTTAGAAAAAGCAGAAGAAGAATTAGCTGTTATTGAACAAAATGAACGTGTGTTGAACAATATTTTAACCACCTTAAAAAAGGATTTAGAAGGGGAAGATATTGATATTTATTTTTTATTAGCACAAATAATCGGTAGCGATTTTCAAAAATCCCTCAATGCAACCCTCGAAAACTTACAAGCTTTACTAATAGAAAAAGAAACACTTTTGTATAATTATACACTTAATAGTGGAAAAATCAAACAAATAGATTCTCGTATCGAAACGCAGAAAAAATTAATACAAGAAGCAGTAAAAGTTACATTAGACAATTTACTGAAAGATAAAACCAAGCTTATCGAAAATATCAATTTGTATCAAGGCTCATTATACACACAACAAGATTATTCGACAATGATGGAACTTAAGAAATTACAAAACTTAACAGAAGTAAGTCGAATTTCTTATAATAAATTGTTAGAAGCTAAAATTTCACATTCCATTATTCGAGCAGGTGTAACATCTCCTTATATCGTATTAGAAAACGCAAGCTCTGCTCTCTCGCCGATTTTTCCTAAACGCAACATGACTTTTTTGATTACTATTATCATTGCTTTAGGTATTGGTTTTGGATTTTTATTTTTAAAATATCTATTTTTCAACGAAATACATGACCCGCAAGATATTATTAATTATACGGAAATACCCTTTTTAGGCATAGTTCCTTCGTACACAAACAAACACTTAGAAACATCTCTAATGGTTGTAGATAAACATCCAAAGTCAGCTATCGCAGAGGCTATGCGTAAATTACGAACCAATCTACAATTTATCAATAATGAAGAAGGTCCAAAAATCATATCTATCACCTCTACTATTCCCAGCGAAGGAAAAACCTTTGTAGCAATCAATCTTGCTGCTATCATTGCTTTCTCAGGGAAAAAAGTAATAGTATTGGATTTAGATATGAGAAAACCTAAAATTCACAAAGCATTTAATAGTGCTGAAGGTTCTGTAACAAACACCAAAGGAA
Source organism: Bacteroidales bacterium (assembly GCA_012519525.1). Lineage (GTDB taxonomy): Bacteria > Bacteroidota > Bacteroidia > Bacteroidales > WCHB1-69 > UBA5266. The sequence continues at coordinate 10,363 of JAAYQB010000101.1, forward strand.
TGAGTAATATTTTGGCAGGAACACATACATGGCAAGAGTGTATCAAAGAAAGTAGATTAAAAAATCTTCTTTTTATTACTGTAGGAAATATTCCTCCCAATCCCTCTGAATTAATTTTATCAAAAAGAATGGTGTCTTTACTAAACGAATTAAAAAATCATTTTGATTATATCGTTATTGATAATCCTCCAATCGGTATTTTAGCCGACGCTATGACTACACTACAATTAGCCGATTATCCTATCTATATATTACGGTCAATGTATTCCTATCGTCCATTTATTCATTCGATGGAAAATTTAAAGAAAAATTGCAACGTCAATAATTTATCTTTTGTATTAAACGATTTTAATCTATCGTCAACCGGCAATAAAGGTTATGGATATACCTATGGTAGATATAGATACAGCAATTATTATTATGGCGGTTACGGCTCTTACGGTTCTTATGGATATAGCTACGGTGAAACTTATGATGATAGTCCGAAAAAATCTTCTTTGCTTCAAAAATTAGAAAAAATTCGATTTTATCGAAGAATAAGAAGAATTATTAATAAATAACAACAATGAAAATCATCCCTACCGAAATTCCTGATTTATTAATAATTCAACCCACTGTTTTTAGGGATAATAGAGGTTCGTTTTTTGAATCCTATAATAAAAAAACATTGGAAACAAAAGACTTTTATGCCGATTTTGTACAAGACAATCAATCAATATCTCATAAAAACGTAGTGAGAGGATTGCATTTTCAACAACCTCCTTTTGCTCAAGGAAAATTAGTACGCGTCGTTGTCGGTTCGGCTTTAGATGTTGCCGTTGATATTAGGAAATCATCTCCCTTTTACGGCAAACACGTAATGATAGAATTAAACGCAAAAGAAAACACCATGTTTTGGATACCGGAAGGTTTTGCTCATGGATTTGTCGCATTGGAAGACCATACCATCTTACATTATAAAGTAAACAATTACTACAATAAAAACGCCGAAGCCACCTTGCTGTGGAATGATAAAGATTTGAATATCAATTGGAATACTTCCAACCCCATTGTTTCCGAAAAAGACCAAGAGGGACTAAGCTTTAAAGACTTTATTTCCCCATTTTAACATTTACGTCAACTTTTTTTCAGGAAACGACAGTATTCGTTTTTTTTTTCATAACTCCCATTTCCCTATCATGGTTTGAAACATAAGACTTTTTTCCAATAATTTTTGAAATGTACGCCTTTTTACAACACTTGCACCAAAACTTTTCATATGAGAGGTAACTTGCTGACAGTCGATAAAGTGAAACTGATGTCTAAGAGCAAATTGCAGTAAATAATAATAAGCTACTTTAGAAGCGTCTCTCTGCAAATAAAACATCGATTCGCCGGCAAACATTTTGCCCAATGATAAGCCATAAAGTCCCCCGACCAATTCGTTATTTTTATAAGTTTCAAAAGAATGCGCAAAACCCAATTCATGCAAATGAATATAAGCATCAATCATATCGGAAGTTATCCACGTTCCTCTTTTTTGATTTTTACGATTCACGGAAGCACAATTTTCTATTACTTTCTGAAAATTAGTATCTACGCGTATTTCAAATTCTTGCTTCTTAATACGTTGTAATAAACTTTTAGAAAATTTTGCGTTATCGGGAAATAGTATCAAACGTTGAGGCAAAGACCACCATAGAATAGGTTCTCCTTCAGAAGACCAAGGAAATATTCCTATAGAATAAGCTGTCAATAAGCGTTGTGGCGACAAATCGCCTCCAATAGCAAGCAAACCGTCAGGGTCTGCTAATTCGGGTTTTGGGAAAACAATTTCTTCAGGTAATTGAAAAACCACTATTTATTTTTTACTTTTTGGCAAATCGTCTTTTCCCATAATACTTGCATATACTTTTGTATACGTATTATAGTCCGTTCCCATTGACATAGCTCTTAAAATAGCTATGCGTTTTTGAATAGGGGGATGTGTTGACGTTAAGTTTTCTTTATGCTCTTTTACTCGTGGTTTATTAATACACATTGCAGCAGTCATTTTTCCCGGATCAAAAACAACATTATCGCCCGATATTTTTTCCAAAGCATTGGCTAAGCTCACCGGATCGCGGGTAAAATTAACAGAAGTAGCATCGGCAAGGTACTCTCTTTTACGTGATAAAGAAAAATAAAACATACGAGCCAATATCGGTGCCAATATCGCTAAAGCTACTACCACTACAAGCACTAAAATCTGTGCAATTCCTCCGCCTCCGCCTTTTCCTCCCGAACTGCTACCGGAACTCCTACTGCTACTGCCTCCACCCCAAACCATAGAACGTAAAGCTATTTCCGAAATAATAACTATTGTTCCCAACATAATACTAGCAAAAGTCATAAATCTAACATCTCGATTATAAATATGAGACATTTCGTGTGCCATCACTGCTTGTATCTCTTGACGAGTCAATCGTTCGCGTAAACCTGTAGTAATAGCTACAATACTTTTTTTCGGATTCATTCCCGTAGCAAAAGCATTCATAGCAGGTGTTTCGATTACGTAAACTTTTGGCATAGGCAATCCGCTTGCTATTGATAACTCTTCAACTATATTATAAAGCTCTCTATCATCATCATACGAAATTGCTTTTGCATTTGCCATGTTTAAAATAATCTTGTCGCCACCTAAAAATGCAATGAAAGTTTGTATGACCCAAATAATAATGGCAATAAAAACCCCCGTAATAACGCCCTGATAATCATAAGGCATAAAGACATAACCAAGAATTCCGCCTAAACTTATCAGCAATAATCCCATGCCGATAAAAACAAGCCACGATTTTCGTTGGTTATTTTTAATTAAATCATACATAATGATTGTGTTTTAAAACGATACTTTGGGTGCAGATTTTGCTTCTTGAGTACTAATTTCAAATAAGTCTCTGTTTTTAAAATTAAACATTCCGGCAAATATATTATTGGGGAATATTTGTATTTTATTGTTATAATTAGTAACAACTTCGTTATAAATACTTCTCGAAAAAGAAATTTTGTTTTCGGTAGAAGCTAACTCTTCTTGTAAATTCAAGAAGTTCGTATTTGCTTTTAAATCGGGATAAGCTTCCAACTGAACTCTTAAGCCCGATAAAGCACTTGATAATTGTCCGTTAGCCGCAGCTTTTTCAGATACCGTTTTTGCTCCCATAGCTGCAGAACGATACTCAGTGATGCGAGCAAAAGTTTCTTGTTCGTGTTTTGCATAACCTTTTACTGTCTCTATTAGATTGGGAATTAAATCATAACGACGTTCTAACTGTACATCGATATTTCGCCATTCTTTATCGACAGTGTTTCTCATTTTTACCATTCCATTGTAAATGGCTATAATCCAAATAACCAATAAAACAATAATACCTAAAATAATCAAAAGTGTTGTTAACATAATACTAGTAATTTAATTTATTAAAAAATTCGTTAATTCCGTACTTAAAAAAACCGGTCCTTCGGTGCATACACAACGATTACCTGTCGTTGTTGATGTTACACAACAAAGACAAACTCCTATTCCACATGCCATCGTATTTTCCAACGAAACTTCACATGGAATATTGTTTTTTTGTGCTATACTTGCCACTGCTTGCATCATTGCATTCGGACCGCAAGTGTATATATAATCAAAAGTAGTTATTTCTTTAAAAATAAGATGATTTATAACTACTCCTTTTGTTCCTTCGCTGCCATCGTCGGTAGTAATATGTAGATGAGCAATAGATGAAAACATGTTTTTTAAACTCAATGCCTGTGATGTTCTGGCTCCTAATAAGACATGAGGTTTAATTCCTTTCTTATTCAATTCTTTGCTTAAATAAATCATAGGTGCTATGCCTGTTCCGCCACCAACGAGTAAAGGATTTTTAACATTATCGGTCGTGAATCCATTTCCAAGAGGATAAACGATGTTGATGTTATCGCCTTTTTTGAGTTGAGCTAATTGACGTGTTCCGTCGCCTACTTGTTTAATATACAACAATAATGTATTTGTTTCTGCATTGACATCGCAAATGGATATGGGACGTCTTAACATGGTTGTCGGCGAGCCTTCTACCAAAATATTGACAAATTGACCGGGTTTCCCTTGATTGAGTTTTTTATTAATAGGATTGACATAAAGCATGAAATCATTGTCTTGATAATGCTCTATTTTTTGAACTGAAAAATCGCTTACTTCTTTCATTTTTATTATTATCAATCTTATTTATATAACATTCTTTATTGTGTTTTGTTTTAAAAACTCTTAATCTTAAATGATTTTTTTCAATGAATTAACTAAAATTTCATCTAATTGTTCAGCGATTTCTTCTTGAGTTCCTAATCCGTTAAGGCGGACTAATTTATTTTTACTTTTAAAATATTTTATAACAGGATTGATTTTTGTTTCAAATTCTTCCATTCGTCCTATAATCAAGTCGGTTGTTAAATCGTAAGGACGAGCATCGTCGGTTTGAGCACGCCTTGATAATCGCTTAAAACAGTGCAACATAGGAACATCTAAATACACTACCAAAGAAATAGAATTGTTCATTCTTCGCAACATTCCTTCTAATATATAAGTTTGAATGAGAGTGCGTGGAAAACCTTTAAAAATATAGCCTCTATTTTTATTGTGTTTTGCCATTTCTTCTTCTACCAACTTAATTATCAACTCGTCAGGAACACTAATTCCATTTGAATACAAAGATTTTACGGTTTTTCCTATAGCCGAATTTTTATTTATTTCAGCTAGTAGAAGCTCTCCCGTAGAGATATAATGAAAATTGTGTTTTTTAGCAAAGATTTCTCCTTGAGTTCCTTTTCCTGCTCCGGGGCGTCCTATTAATACTACATTATACGATACTTTTTTAACTACGCTGTCAATTACGTTTTCTACACGTGCAAACACCTCGTTTTGTGTTCCCATTCCATTGATAGACGTAAACATATTTCTGCTTTTATAAAACTCAATAACAGGCAAGGTTTTTTGATTGTATTCGCGAAAACGTTCCTCTATCACTCTTTTATTGTCATCGCTTCGTCCTTCGATATGTGCTCTGTTTAGTAAACGTTTTGTCAATTCGTCGCTATCTACTTCTAACGAAATAACAGTATTTAACGAAGTGTTTAATTTTAATAAAAGTCCTTCTAAGATATAGGCTTGCACCAATGTGCGAGGAAAACCATCGAATAAAAAACCACTGACATCTTTATTTTCTTTTAATTTTTCCTCTAAAAGTTCTACTACTAATTCATCGGGAACCAAATTTCCTTTATCGATAAGTGCTTTTACTTCTTTTCCTATAGGAGTTTTATTAGCAATTTGTTCTCGTAATATTTCTCCTATAGAAATATATTCTAAATTATATTTTTGTAATAATAATTTTGATTGTGTTCCTTTCCCTGAACCGGGAGGTCCAAAAAGTATAATATTTAACATAAGCTCTACAGTGTTTTAACGTTGAATAATAAATTTAAAATGACGTATCTCTTTGGTTTTCGTATTATGAGTTTTTAATATATAAAACCCTGATTTCAAATTTGACACATCTATATTGTTTGTGAAATTTCCATTGTATACTTTTTGTCCATTTAGGCTATAAATTTCTATCCGTAAATCATTGCCTTGCATTGGATCCGACAAATTAATTTGTATTTTATCATTTGCAGGATTAGGATATATCCGTACATCTAACCTCGTTTCTTCTATATCATTGATTGCTACCGGTTCCCATGCATTCCCAATATAAGGTCGCAGCATTGGTATTCCCGCCAAAAAACTTTTTTCCCAATACTTGCCCGTTTTATAATACACATGTTCAGAAGCATTGCAGTTTTGGTCAAAGCCTACATTTAAATAGTTTTTAGTTTCAATTTGATAACCGATGTAAAATTTTCCGGAAATCGGAACAGGTTCCGATAAATAATAATGTTGAAGTCCGTATAATTCGTTACTGTATTCTTGATTAATTACCTTATGATAAATAAGTTTTCCCGGATAATTACTGCTGTCAGCCCATACGCTTAATGTAAATTGAAAATCATTTTCATTATTCAACACATGATTGATATACATTGCTATAGCTCTTAAAGTATCGTCTTGATGCAATTTAAATCCCATTGCCATTGCCGTTCTGTCAGAATAAGCATTGATAACCGTATAACCCGATTCCGGAGTTCCATCATCATAAGCAAAATAATTATAAAACTTTTGTTCAAAAACAATAGTGTCGTTTTTTTGGTTTTTATCTCCACTTCCTGCTTCTTTGAATATATGAACTATTTTAAACAAAGCACTGTCATTGTTATTAGCAGGAAAATTAGTCGTGTAATCAGGGGAAGAATGAGGATTATATGTCTGAAAACCATGAGAATATACGGGTGATATATTATAAGAGCCTCCGTCATAATTTCCTATCGCTTGGTCTTTATCATCGGTAACAACATAACGATAAGATGTGTTTTTTTCTACTTCAGATAAATTAGACAATTTAACTTTTAACTTTTTGACCAACTCCTTGCCTTGATTATTTTTAAACTGACTCCATGGCATCGCTTGATAATTAGCCAAAACACTTCCCGGATTTTTCGAAAAAGCCACATCATCAATTACCGTATCATTGATAGTACGTGCTCTGTCCAATCGTACATAGTCTATATTCCAAAAATCAACATTGCTTGCCCAAGTAGGGTTGTTTTCGTTGTATTCCAAAGAGGCATAATTACGAAATCGAAACTGAAATCCTTTATTAAAAAACACTGAATCAGTAATAGGAATCATCACTTGTCGAAAAAGTAATTTATTGGTATCCAAGCTATAATTTTCTATAAACGCCTCCATTGTCATTCCCGCCGAAGACCAAACATGTTTCCATTTACTTTCTAATGCAAGCACAGAATCGCAAGGCAGATAAATACTGTCTCCTTCTTTATAATTAATGCCGGCTATTATAAATAAAGAAGGATCACACATGCTAAAAATCGTATCGCCTATCGAAAACGATGTATCAGCAATATACAACCTATATGTATAGTAAGCCAATACGGTATCTCCCGTATAATATCCAAACTCAAGTACCAAGGAATCGGTAGATTCGGGAGCATTTCCCAATCTATTCCATGGTTGTCCCAATCCTCCTCCCGGTTGATAGAAAAAACTAAAATATACCGAATCCGAAGGAGTTAATCTTTTAGGTAATGGAGAAAAAATAGAATCCAAGCGAATGGGTTTGGAAGTGAGCGTATCGGCTGAGAAGGCAGTTTGACCGGCGTGTTCATATATTTTTCCATACTGATCTACCGCATCTAAAGTGGCGACTCCAAAAGAGGGGGCATTAATAGCAAACGATTGATTAATAAACGCATAGTTATCTATCCATAAAGCGGTATCAGGATAACCTATGGAAGTAGAAAAATCTTCTGTAAACGGAAGAGCAAGAGATGAATGAAAAATAAATGACTGTACTTTTTTTTGTTGTAATTGGAATAAGTGTTTTTGAAAAACATTCATTTGAGTGTTTGAATGCAATCCTGTCAAAATCTCTTGACTATAGGCACTTATATTCAACAAGGTTATACATAAACACAATATTACTCTTCTCATTATCTAATTTTTAAACTAAAACGTTCTTATTAAAAAACTATTGTATTAATTTCATGTTTTAAAGCAAATCTTTCGTGTATAATTTTTTATACTTCTCTCTCTTTAAATAATATGCGATTATTCTTAAAATCCCGTTATTGTAAATTCAGTCCTACGATTCAACGCTCTTCCTTCTTCGGTATCATTAGTACCGATAGGTTTATCGAAGCCATAACCTTTATAAGTAAGTCTTCCTCTACTTATTCCTTTAGAGACCAAATAGTCGCAAACCGCTTTAGCTCTGTTTTCAGATAAAGTAAGATTATGCTCTCTTGAACCTATATTATCGGTATGCCCTGCTATCTCAATTTTCATGTTCGGATTATCTTTTAGAAGAACAACTAATTTTTTCAATTCTACTTCCGATTCGGGTTTTAACTCCCATTTATCGGTATCAAAGAAAATATTGTTCAAAACAACATTTTCGCCCAACTCAATACGTTTCAAGTAAATATCCTTAATAAAAGGATCTAAGTCGGAGTGTTCTCCTTCCAATTCAAATGTTTCGGAATAAAATAAATAATTCGAACGTTCGACATGCAAAGCGTACATACTATTGGTAGGTATACAAATCAAAAACTCTCCTGTTTTTGGGTCGGAAGTAGAGGACACTACCATCTTCCCTGTTTTTAAATCAATTACTTTAAATAAAGCCTCTAAAGGAAATTTATCGGCAACATCAAATATTCTTCCTTTCATATAAGTAACCGCTCTTGGTCTGATTTTTTCCGGTAATTCGAACCAATATAGGTCTTCGCCTCCATATCCGCCGGGACGATTAGAAGCAAAAAAAGCTTTGTTGCCGGTTGCATTTACGAACAAACTTATCTCGTCGTCAATTGTATTGATGGGATAACCTATATTAACAGGTTCGCTCCATGTTTCATCAGCCAGATTTTTATTACTATAAAAAATATCTCTCCCTCCCATTCCTCTATGTCCGGTTGAAGAAAAATAAAGCGTTATTCCATTGGGGTGAAAAAAAGGATAATCTTCATCGGCTTCCGTATTAATAGGTCGTCCCATATTAATCGGGTTAGTGAAAATTCCCTCACCCAACATTGTTGTATACCATAAATCATAGCCTCCTATTCCTCCCGGTCTGGCAGAAGTAAAAATGATGGTTTTTCCATCGGCAGAAAAACTCGGTTGCGATTCCCAATATTCCGTATTGACCGGCGGACCAAAGTTTTTAGGTTTTGTCCATGTATCTCCTATGCGTTTTGACCAATAAAGATCACAACTACCGTATCCTCCATCTCTTTCGCAAGCAGTAAATATAAGGTATTTTCCATCGGGCGAAATAGACTGTCCTCCTTCATTAAAATGTGTATTGATTAAATCAAAAGGGGTTCTTAATAACCATTCACCGTTTTCGTATTCGCTATAGTAAATATCTTCCTCTTCTATACAATTATCACAAACAGTTTTTTTATCTCTTGGACGAAGTACCGTAAAAACAATACGCAATTCGTCTAATGTTAAACTTGGTAAATATTCAGAATAAGCAGAATTAATATTTTCTCCCATATTTTGAGGATGTATAGTCAACGAATCTTTTATCAATTGTCTACGAAACAAACATAATTCATAATTATCACGAATAGTAGGTGGAATTTCTTGTTCTTCGGCTTTGGCTCTCACAAAATATTCTTCAAACAAATCAATGGCTTTATCTACATTTCCACAGCGCATGTGTTCGTTAGCAACAAAAAAATATAATTTATAAGAAAAGTCCGGATCAACGCTTAGAGCTTTTTCAAAATAAGTACAAGATAATTGACAGTTTCTTAAAAAAGAATAAGCGTCGGCTAACATAATATAAGCTTCTATGAATTTATCATCCGCATTAACAGCCTTTTCAGCATAAGAAATAACCTTATCGAAATTGCGTTCTCCCATTGCTTTTTCTCCTTTGCGATAATAATTAATTGCTCTTTTATTCGTCGAAGATTTTACCTCTTGAGAAAAACTCGTAAAAGCAGTATTGAAAAATAAAAACAAAAAAACAATGATTATCAGCCGTTTATTTAAAGTCATATTGTTTATCTTTGAATAATTAATTTATGTGCGGAAAAATGGTTTTTCCCTTTAATTTTAACGATATAAATTCCATTTTCAAACGTTGAAAAATTCAATATATTATTTTCTTTGTTTATTCTGTGTTCCATCAATTTTTTACCGTCTATGGTAAATACCGTAGCAATCAATGTTTCTTTATCAAGTACATCATTGCATAAAATATTTACTGTTGTTTGAGCAGGATTAGGAAATATGTTTACTTTTGCGATTGAAGGAATATTTTTTCTGTCTTTGATTGCCGAAGATTCATCAATGCAAAATCGCACACTGTCTTTATCCTCAAATTCACTTCCGCTTAGAATTAGCCGTTCATTCAAATACACATAATAATAGCCCGCCCCCATTCCATTTTCTCCGTTAATGCCATCGCCATTGCTATCATAAATAACAAAATCATAACATCCTGTGTCTAAACAAAAAGATTCAATATAGCGAGTGTTAACGAACAAATTATCCGCATTTCGAGCAATGATATTCCCTTGAGCATCTTTTAACACCCAAGATGTTTGATCAGGATAAATATCGGTTTTAACATCCCACCTAAAAGAAATTCCTCTTTGATAAACAAAGTCCGTTTTCATTGTATCATTTGCCGTATTTTCATCTGTTTGCCCATTGGGTTGTGATGTCCATATACTAAGAGAATAAATTCCATCGGCTATAGCCAGTTTAGGAAGTGTTATTTTTTCAGCTTCAGCAAAAGATAAAGAGCCTGTCCAATCAAAGTAATCGGCTTCAAAACCATCTATTTGGTAATAAATTCTTAGTTTTTGCAAAGTATTTTCTCCCAAATTTTCGATTGTTACTTCAGGATGTAAAAAGAAAGTACAAATATAATCGGTAGGACAATTTATTTTAGTAATCGCTACATCGTATTGATATTTCGGTATGGTCGGGTCGTAACCTTCCAATGTGGTTGCTCCTGTATTTAAAGGGTCTAACCAGTCTTTCAACCGCTTATTGGGCGAAGGATTATCTTCATTATCCCAAGAGTAAGAAAGTTTTCCAAAAACATCATA
>JAAYQB010000102.1 GCA_012519525.1 Bacteroidales bacterium
AAATTGTGTAAAACACTTGAAAGTTTCAAAAAAATCTTTAACTTTGCAAAGTTAAAGATTTAAGTTCTTTGAAAAATAAAATATTAACAAATTAAAAAAACTGTCCTAATAAAAGGGGACACTTAATTAATCATAATGAACATTTTTATTGGAAGCTTACCTTATTCAATTAAGGAAAGCGATTTAAGAGAAGTATTCGAAGAATACGGAGAAGTAGCATCAGCAAAGATCATCACAGATAAATTTACAGGCAGAAGCAAAGGCTTTGGCTTTGTAGAAATGAATAATGATGAAGAAGGCAACCGTGCTATTGAAGAATTAAACGGAGCAGAAGTAGATCATCGTACTATCGTTGTAAACGAAGCTCGCGAAAGAACTGAAAATACCAGACAATCGTTTGGTAACGGTAACGACAATAGAAGAAGAAGTAATTCGGGCGGAAATAGAAGTTATTAATAGTTTTTTTGTAATCATAAAATCACAATTTAAAATTGTGATTTTTTTTTTGCAAATTTTTATGAAAGGCTGATAAGCTTTTTTATAGTAAATTTGAGGAAAACAGAAAAGTGTAAAGTGGGACTTAGCCATCAGGGGGAATATAAAATAATCCTTTTATGTTGGGACTTAATACAATATGCCCTGTATGTTTAAAATCACCGTAATACCAAAATTTATAGTCTTCTATTTCTATGAAAAAGAGAGGATCCCCTATAATATATATATCATTATTTTTAGTATTACTATCTCTATAATTATAATATGCATATATAATTAAAAGATATTTCTTTCCTTTTTTAATTTTTTCACGTTCAAGTTTTTCACTTTTTAAAGAGATAAGGGTATAACTGTATTTTCCTTCATCTGTTAGATCAATAGCATAAGCTATTTTATTAATGCTTCTTATTCTTTCTACTTTATATAAATGAGGAAGAGAATCAAATATTGGTAATCGGTATTTTAATGCTGCTATTTGTTTATCATTAATAGATGAACAACCAACAAAAAGATAAAAGATTGTTATTGCTTCAAATAGTATTAATTTATTAATTTTCATTATGGCATTTATCATTCTTTTTGCAAAAGTATACTTTTTTTGTTTCAATCGATAAAAAATAAAGGGATTTTGAGCGAGGTTTTTCTGTTTTTAAAAAGTGTAAGGTGGGACACTACCATCCTACTCACAAACAATTATAACGGCTATATCATTATCTGAGTCTATTGAAAAAGTAAGGTACCAAAGATCAACATCTTCTCTTACTTTATTGTTTTCGCATGTAATATTACAAATATAAATTATTTCAAAATAAACTGGTCCTTTGTATGATTCATTTGGCTTTCCTAATAAATTATAAATATATGAAGTATCTTTACCTGTAAAATCAATAGAATCCTGAATATATATTGCCGTTTCCATATTTCTATATCCAAGACAGCCATTCGTATCCAATCGCCAATTATAGAGTCTTTTAATCAAATCGTTAGAATCCTGAATATATGTTGCCGTTTCCATATTTCTATATCCAAGACAGCCATTCGTATCCAATCGCCAATTATGCAGCATTTTGGTTGTTGCTTGTTTTTTTTGCTGTGATTTTTGGTTTTGTATAGAATATCCACCTATACTAAAAAGAATTATTATAATTGAAATATGTATAAACTTTTTCATTTTCTAGTTAGTTATTGTTTTTTTTTGATTATGATTCTTTCATTTAAGCGTCTCCCTATAGTAGGACAGTTTTTTTTGTTAATATTTTTATTTTTTAATGTTGCAAAAGTATACTTTTATTTGTTTCAATCAATAAAAAATAAATATTTACCCTTCTTTTATTTTTTTACCGCAGAGTTCCCAAAGGATTCCCAAAGGACGCAGAGGATTTCGTTAGGAAATTTTCCACTAACTATTGATATTAATGTATAATAGTGTGTCAAGTTTTTCGGGTGCGACAACCCCACCCCAGCCCTCCCCAAGTGGGGAGGGAGTATTGATTGTCAGTTGATTGTGGGTTTATTGCGTTGTGTATTACAATTAAATTTTATTGATTTAGAAAAATGGTTGTTTTTTTTTGTAATTATCTCACTTTTAAACACTTTGAAAATTTTCCCCCTTGGGGGAGATTTAGAGGGGTAAGGACGCTGAGGTTCTCGAAGCGTCAATTCGTAATTTTTAATTGTTAATTCGTAATTGTTTATTCTAAATTTTTTTACCGCAGAGTTCCCAAAGGATTCCCAAAGGACGCAGAGGATTTCGTTAGGAAATTTTCCACTAATTATTGATACTAATGTATAATAATGTGTCAAGTTTTTCGGACGCGACAACCCCACCTCAGCTTCCCCGTTTTACCCCACCCTTACCCTCAATACCCCACCCCAACCCTCCCCAAGTGGGGAGGGGTATTGATTGTCAGTGTATTACAAAGTTTGTTACATTGTAGTAACTTTGGTTACTGAGCGAAGTTGAAGTAGTCGAAGCGTCGGTGGTTTCATAACCTCTCCCTTGTCCTTATTACCCCACCCCGGCCCTCCCCAAGTGGGGAGGGGGTGTGATAGTGTGTGTTGTATTGAATTTATTCTTAATACTTTATGTTTTACAATTTATTGCTTTTTCTATTTGATAAAGCACCTTATCTATTTCATTAAAAATTTCTTCGTTACTAAAACGTATCACTTTTATCCCAAATTCTTTTATGATTTTTTCTCTTTCTATATCCCTTTCTTTTACTGTTATTTCCTCATGTACTCTACCATCTAATTCTATGACTAATTTCGCTTTATAACAAAAGAAATCAGCTATAAATCTATGTATTGGATGCTGCCTGCGAAAATAAAAGCCATTTATTTGTTTATTTTTTAAGTGCTTCCATAATTCTTGTTCCGCTTTTGTTGAATTTTTTCTTAACTCTTTCGCTAACTTAAATATTTCGGAAGGTGCTCCATAAAAAAAACTTGCCTCAATTGTTTTTCTTCTCATATTTATTTATTATAACTATTTTACTTTCAATACTTTTTTAACTCCTCCCCATTTGGGGAGGCTGGGAGGGGTTTGGGGAGATTTAGAGGGGTAAGGACGCTGAGGTTCTCGAAGCGTCAATTCGTAATTTTTAATTGTCCATTCGTAATTGTTAATTATTACTCGGTGGCTTTAGCTTTTAACGAAGCAAATCCTTCGCCGAAAATTTCGCTTGCTTCAATAATAGACATAAAAGCATTAGGGTCTATTTCATGAACAATATGAATGAGTTGAGGTAGTTGTTTTTTAGATAGAGTAGTAAAAATAATCTTTTTATCGCTATTACTATACATTCCTTTTCCGTTAAAAAAGGTGCCGCCTCTATCCAAATCTTTTAGAATGCGGTCTTTGATTTCTTCGTGTTTATCAGAGATAATAAAAACGGCTTTTCCCGAGCTAAAGCCTAAAATAGTTTTATCAACTACTAATCCTGTTACATAAATAACCAACCAAGAATAGAGCGGAATGGTCCAGTCTTCGAAAGCGATTAAAGCGCCAAGTACGATAAAAGAATCGACGAAAATAAGTATTGTTCCTAATCGTAAGTGTTTGAAGTATTTGTTAATTATCATGGCAATGATATCGGTTCCGCCGGAAGTAGATCTGGTTTTAAAAATAAGTCCTAATCCGAGTCCTAATAAGACGCCGCCGCACAATGCGATAATAAAATTGGCTGCGGGGTCGGCTATGGATGGGTCTGCAGCTGAAGGAATAAGAGGTGCATAACCATAAATATTTTCGAGTAAGGTAATAAAACCGGATAAGGAAAATATACCGATTAAAGTTTTCCATCCGAATTTTGGTCCTAACCATAAAGTTCCGATAAGGAGTAGGGGAATATCTAAGGCTATGCCCGATAAACCGATAGGAAAATCGAAAAGATGGTGCAGGATAATGGCTATTCCATAAACACCGCCGGGAGCGAGTTTTAAAGGGGAAATAAAAATAACAAAACTTACTGCCATTAAAAAAGTTCCTGTTATGATTAATCCGTAAGTTTTAACTAATTCTTTTGGTGATAATTTTTCTTTTACCGATAAAAAAGCCTTCATATTTTTCTACAATAAGAAAAAAAGAGATACATTATTGCATCTCTTTTAATTTTTATAATTAGACTATGCTTCACCTTGATTTTTAACCATTTGAATGGGAACACCTTTCATAGGGTCAAAATCGCTTATTTTGCCGTGAAAAGATTCGAAGCGTTTAATATTGTCATCTAATGCCAACAATAATCGTTTTGCGTGCTGAGGCGTCAGTATAATACGCGATTTTACTTTTCCTTTTGGCACTCCCGGCATTAAAGCGACAAAATCGATAATAAATTCCGAATTTGAATGAGTGATGATTGCTAAATTTGAATAAGTTCCTTCAGCTACTTCGTCACTTAATGCAATGTCTATTTTTTGTTCTTGATTTTGTTCCATTTTAGTTATCTGTTTTAGATGCTAATAAACTTTGATATTCTTCCATTGAGCCGACAATCATATTTTCATACTCTTTCAGTCCTGTTCCGCAAGGGATGAGGTGTCCGACGATGACATTTTCTTTTAATCCTTCGAGTTCATCGGATTTAGCATGGACAGCAGCTTCGGTTAAGATTTTGGTTGTTTCTTGGAAAGAAGCAGCCGAAATCCAGCTACGTGTTTGTAGTGAAGCTCGTGTAATTCCTTGTAGTATTTGTTTACTTGTAGCAGGTTGAGCATCTCTCACTTCCATTTCGGCTTTGTCTTGACGTCTGAGATATGAGTTTTCGTCTCTTAATTCGCGTACGGAAATGATTTGACCTTTTTGATATTTTATTGAATCGCCGGTATTAAGAATTATTTTTTTATCCCAAATGTAATCATTTTCTTCTTGGAATTCTTGTTTATCGACTAATTCTTCTTCAAGGAAACGGGTATCGCCCGGATCGACGATTGAAACTTTACGCATCATTTGTCGAACGATAACTTCGAAGTGTTTGTCATTGATTTTCACTCCTTGTAGTCGGTACACTTCTTGGATTTCGTTTACGATATACTCTTGTACTTTCATAGGTCCTCTGATAGCTAAGATGTCGGCTGGTGTAAGCGCACCTTCCGATAGGGGAGTTCCTGCATGTACAAAGTCGTTTTCTTGTGCTAAGATTTGCTTTTTCGTTGAGATTAAGTATTTTTTCTCTTCGCCTGTCTTAGAAGTAATGATTACTTCACGATTTCCGCGTTTTAATTTTTTACTAAACGATACAACACCGTCTATTTCAGATACTACAGCCGGGTCGGAAGGATTTCTTGCTTCGAATAGCTCCGTAACGCGAGGAAGTCCTCCCGTGATGTCGCCTGATTTTCCGAATATACGAGGTATTTTTACTAATATTTTTCCTGCTGTAATAATATCTCCGTCGTTTACTTCAAGGCGTGCACCTACAGGCATATCGTATTCTTTTATTATTTCGCCGGCTTCGTCTACTATGCGAATAGACGGGTTTTTACCTTTGTGTCTACTTTCAGTAATTATTTTAGAGGTCATACCTGTTTGCTCGTCTGTTTCGGTTCTGTAGCTAATAGATTCAATAATAGATTCAAAAACAACTTTTCCACTCACTTCCGATATAATTAACGCATTGAAAGGTTCCCAATCGGCGATTAATTCTTCTTTTTCTATTTCGTCGCCTGTTTGTTTATAAAGGAATGAGCCGTAAGGTATATGGTTAGTAGTTAAAACAATACGTGTTGCTTTGTCTAAAATTCGTAATTCTGCCGAACGTCCTACAACTCTTTGACAAGGTTTTCCGTCTTTTTCTATAGGAATAGAACGAAGTTCGTCAATTTCTATTATTCCATCGTATTTTGCTTTGATGTTGTTTTGAATACTCAAACTTCCGGCAGCTCCTCCCACGTGGAAGGTACGCAATGTAAGCTGTGTTCCCGGTTCACCAATCGATTGTGCTGCAATAACACCGACAGCTTCTCCTTTTTGAACCATTTTAGAGGTGGCAAGGTTGCGTCCATAACATTTTGCACATACTCCGTGTTTTGATTCGCATGTTAATACGGAACGGATTTCCATTTCTTCTATGCCTGCATCTTCTATAGCTTTGCTTATTTCTTCGGTTAATTCTTCGCCGGCTTTTACGATTAATTCTCCTGTTTTCGGATGATAAGTGTCGTGTAAAGCTGTGCGTCCTAATATTCTATCGTATAATGATTCTACAATATTATCATTTTTCTTAAGTACATCTACTAAAAGTCCTCTTAATGTTCCGCAGTCTTCTTCGGAAATAATAACATCGTGAGCCACGTCGACAAGCCTACGGGTTAGATAACCGGCATCAGCAGTTTTAAGTGCTGTGTCGGCTAGACCTTTACGAGCACCGTGTGTTGAAATAAAGTATTCTAATATGGAAAGACCTTCTTTAAAGTTAGAAAGAATAGGATTTTCAATAATTTCTCCTCCTGCTGCTCCTGCTTTTGTAGGTTTAGCCATTAGACCGCGCATTCCGGATAATTGTCGAATTTGTTCTTGCGAACCGCGAGCTCCGGAATCGAGCATCATGTATACGGGATTGAAGCCTTGGCGGTCATTAGAGAGTTTTTCTAATAAAATACGACTTAATTTAGCGTTGGTATGCGTCCAGATGTCAATAATTTGGTTATAGCGTTCATTATCTGTAATCAAACCGCTATGGTAATTGAATATTACTTCATCTACTTGTTTATTCGCATCGGCTATTAAGGTTTGTTTTTCTTCGGGAACGATAACGTCGCCCAAGTTAAAAGAAAGTCCGCCTTTGAATGCCATTTGAAATCCTAAATCTTTAATGTCGTCAAGGAATTTAGCAGTTTTAGCTGTGCCTGCTTTTTTCAAGATGTTTCCGATAATGTCGCGTAAAGATTTTTTTGTCAGTAATTCATTGATATAGGGATGTCCTTCCGGAACAACTTCATTGAAAAGAACACGTCCGACAGTGGTTTCAATTATTTCTGTCGTATTATCTCCTTTGATATTTACTCTGCATTTGATACGAGCATTCAAATGAACTTTGTTTTCATTATATGCCATAATTACTTCTTCGGGAGAATAAAATAATTTATTTTCTCCTTTAATCGGCATAGTATCGGTAGATTTTAACTCTTTGGTCATATAGTACAATCCTAATATCATGTCTTGCGAAGGAACGGTAATAGGAGCGCCGTTGGCAGAGTTCAATATGTTGTGAGAAGCTATCATCAGCAGTTGTGCTTCTAAAATAGCAGCATTTCCAAGAGGAACGTGTACAGCCATTTGGTCACCGTCAAAGTCGGCATTAAACGCGGTACAAGTTAAGGGGTGTAGTCGGATTGCTTTTCCTTCTACTAATTTGGGTTGGAAGGCTTGTATCCCTAAACGGTGCAATGTAGGAGCACGGTTCAACAATACGGGATGTCCTTTTAAAATATTTTCTAAGATATCCCATATCACGGAATCTTTTCTGTCGACAATTTTTTTAGCTGATTTTACAGTTTTAACGATTCCTCTTTCTAATAATTTTCTGATAATAAATGGCTTAAATAATTCAGAAGCCATTTCTTTCGGAAGTCCGCATTCGTTTAATCGAAGTTCCGGTCCTACAACTATTACCGAACGTCCCGAATAGTCAACACGTTTTCCTAATAAATTTTGACGAAAACGTCCTTGTTTTCCTTTCAAACTATCGGATAAAGACTTAAGGACTCTTGTGTCTGATTTATAAGCATTTGCTTTACGTGAGTTGTCAAATAGTGAATCTACCGCTTCTTGCAACATACGTTTTTCATTACGCATAATTACATCGGGAGCTTTGATATCCATTAATCTTTTTAGACGATTGTTACGGATAATAACTCTGCGATACAATTCATTTAAATCGGAAGTAGCAAAACGACCTCCGTCCAAAGGTACCAATGGTCGTAGTTCGGGAGGCATAACAGGGATAACTTTCATTATCATCCATTCCGGCTTGTTTTCAATTCTTTTTCGACTATCTCTAAAAGCTTCAAAAACATGTAAACGTTTGAGAATGTCTTGTTTTCTTTGTTGCGAAGTCTCTGTGCTTGCCCTGTATCGTAAGTCGAAAGATTCTTTATCGATATCTATTTGAGCAATAATGTCTAAAACAGCTTCGGCACCCATTTTAGCGATAAATTTATTGGGGTCGCTATCTTCTAATAAGGGATTTTCTTTAGGGATTCTATCGAGTACTTCATAGTATTCTTCTTCGGATAAAAGGTCTAATTTATTAATGCCGAGTTCTTGGGCGACACCGGCTTGTACAACAACAAGTTTTTCATAATAAATGACTGCTTCCAAAGCTTTTGAAGGCATTCCTACAAAAGCCCCAAGTTTATTGGGGAGTGATTTGAAAAACCAGATATGGGCAATAGGAATCACTAATTGAATGTGTCCCATTCGTTCTCTTCTTACTTTTCTTTCAGTAACTTCAACACCGCAATGGTCGCATACAATTCCTTTATAACGAATTCGTTTATATTTTCCGCAATGACATTCCCAGTCTTTTACCGGACCGAAAATGCGTTCGCAAAACAGTCCGTCACGTTCTGCTCTATAAGTGCGGTAATTGATGGTTTCAGGTTTTGTAACTTCTCCTTTTGATTGTTCGAATATTATTTCGGGAGAAGCTAAACTAATTGTAATTTTTGAAAAATCTTTTCTTATATTTGTGTCTTTTCTAAATGCCATGAGTTTTTATTTTTTTCTAAAAAAATTTAAAATTAAATTAAACATAGTAAATTATTCAAAAGTTACATTTAAACATAAACTTTTTAATTCGTTTACTAGAACATTAAAAGATTCCGGTAGGTTAGGAGTCGGCATATTATCGCCTTTTACGATTGCTTCGTATGCCTTGGCTCTTCCTACTACGTCGTCTGATTTAACAGTGAGAATTTCTTGTAAAATATTAGAAGCACCAAAAGCTTCGAGAGCCCAAACTTCCATTTCTCCAAAACGTTGTCCTCCGAATTGTGCTTTTCCGCCTAAAGGTTGTTGAGTTATCAATGAATAAGGTCCTATAGAGCGTGCGTGCATCTTATCGTCAACAAGGTGGTGCAGTTTCATCATATAGATACAGCCTACGGTAACCGTTTGGTCGAAACGTTCACCTGTTCCTCCGTCGTATAGATAAATGTTTCCGTTTTCGGGTAATTCTGCTTTTTTAAGGTATTCGTTGACTTGTTCGATGTCGGCACCATCAAAAATAGGTGTTTCAAATTGTACGCCTAGTTTTTTACCTGCCCATCCAAGGATAGTTTCATAAATCTGACCGATATTCATACGCGAAGGTACTCCTAATGGATTGAGGACAATGTCGACAGGAGTTCCGTCTTCCATAAAAGGCATATCTTCTTCACGGACAATGCGAGCTACAATACCTTTATTTCCGTGTCGTCCGGCCATTTTATCGCCGATTTTTAGTTTTCGTTTATTGGCAATATATACTTTTGCCATTTGAATAATACCGGCAGGAAGTTCATCGCCGATAGTGATGGCAAATTTTTTGCGTGTATATTGGGCGTTTAATATTCTGATTTTTTCGTTATAATTAGAAACAACTTGCATTACTAAATTATTAACTTTAGCATCGGTTGTCCATCCCGTTAAAACAGCAGTATGGAAATCTATTTGGTTTAATACTCTTTGAGAAAATTTAACTCCTTTAGCTACAAATACGTTATTCATATTATCGCGTACACCGTGAGATAATTTTCCTTCTAAAATTTTATATAATTTTAAAATTAATTTTTCTCTTAATGCTTCACATTCTTTTTCGTGTTGTTGTTCAATTTCTTTAACGGTGTCTTTTTCTTTTATTTTTCTTTTTTGAGTTTTTACCGTACGCGAGAAAAGACGATTATCTAAGACGACTCCTTCCATAGATGGAGGTGCTTTTAAGGAAGCATCTTTCACATCGCCTGCTTTATCGCCAAAGATAGCTCTTAATAATTTTTCTTCGGGAGTAGGATAGGATTCGCCTTTCGGAGTGATTTTTCCGATTAAGATATCTCCTTCTTTAACATATGCTCCAACGCGAATAATTCCGTTTTCGTCTAAATCTTTTGTTACATCCGAACTTACGTTAGGAATATCGTTGGTTAGCTCTTCAATTCCACGTTTCGTATCTCTTACTTCCAACGTGAATTCTTCAATATGGATAGAGGTGAAAATATCTTCTTTTACAACTTTTTCAGAAATAACAATAGCGTCTTCAAAGTTATATCCTTTCCAAGGCATGAATGCTACCATTAGATTTTTTCCTAAAGCCAATTCTCCTTGTTTTGTTCCGTATCCTTCTGTAAGCACTTGTCCTTTTGTAACTTTTTGTCCTTTTTTGACTATAGGAACAATATTTATGGCTGTGCTTTGATTGGTGCGTTGAAATTTAGTAAGATAATAAATGCTGATATTTGAATCAAAACTAACGAGTTCTTCTTTTGGAGTTCTATCGTATTTAATGCGAATTTGAGAGGCGTCAACATATTCTACAACGCCATCTTTTTCGGCATATATTTGAGAACGAGAACACTTTGCGACTTTATCTTCAATGCCTGTTCCGACTATTGGTGCTTCTGCTTTTAATAGAGGTACAGCTTGACGCATCATGTTTGAGCCCATTAAAGCACGGTTGGCGTCGTCGTGTTCTAAGAAAGGAATTAAAGAAGCGGTTATAGAAGTAATTTGATTAGGAGCAACGTCAACAGCTTCTACTTCTTCCGGTGTTACAATAGGGAAATCGGCAGATAGTCTGGCTTTTATTCTTTGTCCGTTAAAAACTCCTTTTTCACTGTCAATATTTTCAGTTGCTTGAGCAATGGTAAGATCTTCTTCTTCTTCAGCACTTAAATAAACCGGTGGTTGATCATAAAGAATTTTACCGTTTTCTACTTTTATATAAGGGGTTTCAATAAATCCTAAACGGTTTATTTTCGCATATACGCATAAAGAAGAGATAAGACCGATATTAGGTCCTTCGGGGGTTTCTATTGTACATAAACGTCCATAGTGTGTGTAGTGTACGTCTCGGACTTCAAAACCGGCTCTTTCACGCGATAAACCTCCTTGTCCTAAAGCTGAAATTCTTCTTTTGTGCGTAATTTCTGCTAAGGGATTGGTTTGATCCATAAATTGAGAAAGTGCGTTGGTTCCAAAGAATGAGTTAATAACCGAAGATAAAGTTTTGGCATTAATAAGGTCGGCAGGGGTAAACAATTCGTTATTGCGAACGTTCATCCTATCTCGAATAGTACGAGCCATACGCGACATACCAATGCTGAATAAACTGGTTAATTGTTCGCCTACAGTTCTAACTCTTCGATTGCTAAGGTGGTCTATATCATCAACTTCTGCTTTTGAATTAATAAGTTCAATTAAGTATTTAACAATGGCTATAATGTCTTCTTTTGTTAAAATGCGAACATCTGTCGGAATGTTTAATTCTAACTTTTTATTAATTCTGAATCTTCCCATTTCTCCTAAGTCGTAGCGTTTTTCAGAGAAGAATAATCTTTCAAACACCGAACGAGCAGTTTCTTCGTCAGGAGGTGCAGTATTGCGTAATTGGAAGTAAATATATTCGATAGCTTGTTTTTCGGAATTAGCAGGGTCTTTTTGTAAAGTGTTGAATATAACAGAATAATCAGAAGAATCCTCCTCTGTTTTATGAATAAAAATAGTTTTTATTCCGTTGTTTACTATTAAATTAATGTGTTTTTCTTCTAAAATAGATTCTCTTTCTATTAGAATTTCCGTACGTGGGATAGTAACTACTTCTCCTGTTTCTTCATCAACAAAGTCTTCGTTCCAAGTTTTAACGATACGAGCTGCTAATTTTTGACCAAGCAATTTTTTCAAATTCGATTTAGTTGCTTTTTCTTCTTTTGCCATATTGAATATGGTAAGGATATCTTTATCGGTTTCATATCCTATGGCACGCAGTAATGTCGTTACAGGCAATTTCTTTTTTCTGTCGATGTAAGCATACATTACATTTGAAATATCAGTCGTAAATTCAATCCACGATCCTTTGAAGGGGATAATACGAGCTGAGTATAGTTTTGTTCCATTAGTATGGTACGATAGTCCGAAAAACACACCCGGTGATCTATGTAATTGAGAAACAACTACTCTTTCAGCACCATTGATAATAAAAGTACCTTTATCCGTCATATAGGGAACGAGTCCTAAATAGACTTCTTGAATAATGGTCTCAAAATCTTCATGATCTACGTCTGTACAATAAAGTTTTAGTTTAGCTTTAAGAGTAACACTATAGGTTAATCCTCTTTCTAAGCATTCTGTTGTTGAGTAGCGGGGTGCATCAACAAAATAATCTAAAAATTCAAGTACAAAATTATTTTGAGTGTCAGATATAGGAAAGTTTTCTTGAAAAACCTTGTATAGTCCCTCTTGGCATCTTAACTCCGGACTAGTATTTAATTGAAAAAAATCTCTGAATGATTTTAGTTGAATATCTAAAAAATCGGGATATTCAAATTGTGCCGATGAGGCAAAGCTTATTCGTTTTGTATTATTAACCAATGTTATAGTTTTTTAATGTTTACGATAAGAAAAATTTAAAGAACGTTAATTTTTTAAAAAATACATATAAGATTCCGAAGAATCTTATATGTAAAAAGATGATAATGTATTATTTAATTTCTACTTCGGCTCCAATTTCTTCCAAAGATTTTTTCAGTCCTTCTGCTTCGTCTTTGGTAATACCTTCTTTTAATGGTTTTGGAGCTGCATCAACTAATTCTTTTGCTTCTTTTAAGCCAAGACTAGTTAATTCTTTTACTAACTTAACAACAGCTAATTTTTGAGCACCTGCTGCTTTTAAGATAACATCAAAAGATGTTTTTTCTTCTGCTGCTTCGGCTGCTGCTGCTCCGCCGGCTACTGCCGGACCTGCTACTACTGCTGCCGCTGCCGGCTCTATTCCGTACTCTTCTTTTAAAATTTGTGCTAATTCATTAACTTCTTTAACTGTTAAGTTAACTAATTGTTCTGCAAAAGCTTTTAAATCTGCCATTTTTTTTATTTTTTTTAAATTGTTTTTTTTACTTTATTGAATTAATTATTTTTCCGAGAGAGTTTTTATGATACCGGCTAATTTACCGCCTCCCGATTGTAATGCTGAAATTACATTTTTAGCAGGAGATTGTAGAATGCCGATAATATCTCCAATAAGTTCCTCTCTCGATTTGAGATGGTATAAAACATCTATTTGATTGTCTCCTAAATAAATTGATTGCTCAATATAGGCTGCTTTTAAAGCAGGAATAGGAAACTTGTTACGAAAATCTTTAATTACTCTTGCCGGAACATTACTTGTTTCAGACAACATAATTGCAGAATTTCCGTGCAATGCTGGATACATTTCCGAATAATCCGTTTCTAATTGTTCCATGGCTTTCTTTAAAAGAGTATTTTTTACTACTTTTAATTTTACGCCTCTACGAAAACAAAGTCTTCGCAATTCGTTACTTCTAGCAACGGTTAATCCAGTTAGATCAGCTACATAGATGTTATTATAACTTGATAATAGACTTGCTATTTCATTGATGATTTTATTTTTTTCTTCTTTTCGCATAATAAATGATTATAATGTAACTGATTTCACATCTACTTGCACGCCTGAACTCATAGTGCTTGATAAGTAAATGCTTTTAATATAAGTCCCTTTAGCAGCCGTAGGTTTTAATTTGATAATAGATTGGAGGATTTCTTTTGCGTTATCAATAATTTTATCATTTGTAAATGATACTTTTGCGATAGCGGCATGAATAATTCCATGTTTATCAACTTTAAAATCTATTTTTCCGGCTTTTACTTCTTCTACTGCTTTCGCAATATCCATAGTAACGGTACCTGTTTTAGGATTAGGCATAAGACCTCGTGGTCCTAATATTTTTCCCAATGCGCCTATTTTAGACATAATATTGGGCATTGTAATGATTACGTCCACATCGGTCCATCCTTCTTTGATTTTTTGGATGTATTCGTCCAAACCAACATAATCGGCTCCCGCAGCTTTAGCTTCGTCTTCTTTTTCAGGGGAGACGAGAGCAAGCACTCGTTTTACTTTTCCCGTGCCATGCGGTAATGTAACAATACCTCTCACCATTTGATTGGCTTTTCGTGGGTCAACGCCTAATCGAACGTCGATATCTACTGAAGCATCAAATTTGGTATAGGTAATGTCTTTCATAACTTGAACTGCATCGGCTAAAGCATATAGTTTTGATAAATCATGTTTTGCCAAAGCCTCTTTGCGTTTCTTTGATATCTTTGCCATTTTTTGATTTTTTGTGTTTTTAAAGAATTAATTTTCAAAAGGACTTGCACCTTTAATAGAAACGCCCATACTACGTGCGGTCCCTGCCACCATTTTCATTGCCGACTCGGTAGTGAAACAATTTAAATCGTTCATTTTCGATTCGGCAATAGCGCGTACTTGCTCCCATGAAATGGATGCTACTTTTGCGCGGTTAGGTTCTGCAGAGCCTTTTTTTAGTTTTGCAATTTCCATAATCTGAATAGCAACAGGAGATATTTTTAAGATAAAATCGAAGGATTTATCTTTATAAACAGTAATGATAACAGGAATTACTTTTCCTGCTTGGTCTTGTGTACGAGCATTAAACTGTTTACAAAACTCCATGATGTTAACGCCTTTTGCACCTAATGCCGGTCCAACAGGCGGAGATGGATTTGCAGCGCCTCCTTTAATTTGTAATTTGATGAGTCCTGCTACTTCTTTTGCCATTTTTTAAATTAATTTAATATTAATAAAATGTATTATCCTTTCAATATTTAAGATTCTTTTGTAACTTGATTAAATCCGAGTTCTAATGGGGTTTTTCTGCCAAAAATCTTCACCGTAACTTTTAGCTTCTTTTTGTCATTGTTGATTTCTTCAACAATGCCACTAAAACTATTGAAAGGTCCATCAATAACGGTAATGGATTCTCCTACAATGAAAGACGGAACTAATTCTTCTTCCATTTCTGCCAGTTCATCTACCTTACCTAATAATCGCATTACTTCTGTTTCTCGCAATGCTTCGGGATTGTTGTTGCCAAGAAAACCCATCACTCCGGGAGCTTGTCGCAGTAAATGTTTTACTTCCGCTACCGATAAATCGGCTTCTACAAAGACATAGCTCGGATAGAAGTTTTTTTCTTTTGTTACTTTTTTCCCATTCCGAATTTGATAAACTTTTTCGATAGGAACCAATACTTGCGACACAAAATCCTGCAATTCTTGCTTAGCAACCTCACTTTCGATATGTTGTTTTATCTTTTTTTCGTGCCCTGTAATGGCTCTTAAAACATACCATTTCTTTTTTGTTTCGCTCATATTCAAAAAACGTTATTAATAGATTTATTTATTCAAAACATCTTTCAAAAAAAACATTGTTCTTTTGGGAAGCAAGATGTGATATAAATTCTTTTTTTTATGCGCCATATAAAAATCCTAATAATCCTTTCCAAATAAATTGTCCAAAATGTATTTTTTGGATACCAAATGAAAAATCCATTATAAACACAATGAGAGCAATAATTAAAGAAGCTATAGAAACAACTATAGCACTGTTTTGAAGCTCAGCCCATGTCGGCCATGAGACTTTTTGTGTTAATTCAAGATATGAATCTTTAAAATATGAAATAATCTTTTTCATTATATTATTATATTTTTATATTTCTCTATGCAGGAGCAGTAAGATTCGAACTCACATCAACGGTTTTGGAGACCGCTATTCTACCCTTGAACTATGCTCCTTACAATTAGGAATCGCCAAAGCAATTCCTAATTATGTATTAATCTAATATTTCGGTAACCTGACCTGCTCCAACGGTTCTACCGCCTTCACGGATAGCAAAACGTAAGTTCATGTTGAGAGCGATTTCTGCAATCAAGTGTACTTCAATAGTTAAGTTATCGCCGGGCATAACCATTTCAACTCCTTCCGGTAATGTGA
Source organism: Bacteroidales bacterium (assembly GCA_012519525.1). Classification (GTDB taxonomy): domain Bacteria; phylum Bacteroidota; class Bacteroidia; order Bacteroidales; family WCHB1-69; genus UBA5266. Next base: position 16,008 of record JAAYQB010000102.1, read on the forward strand.
TTTCACCGGTAACGTCTGTAGTTCTAAAATAGAATTGAGGACGGTATTTGTTGTGGAATGGAGTATGACGACCACCTTCTTCTTTTTTCAAGATATAAACTTCGGCTTTGAAATGTTTATGAGGTTTAATAGAACCCGGTTTTGCAATAACCATTCCGCGACGTATTTCGTCTTTATCAATACCTCTTAATAATAAACCTGCATTATCGCCGGCTTCACCTTCGTCTAATATTTTACGGAACATTTCTACTCCTATAACAACAGATTTTAATTTTTCAGCTCCCATACCGATAATATCAACCGGTTCGCCGGTTTTAATAACGCCTGTTTCGATACGTCCTGTGGCTACCGTACCACGACCTGTAATTGAGAATACGTCTTCGACAGGCATTAAGAATGGTTTATCTTTATCGCGTACCGGAAGAGGAATCCACTCGTCAACAGCATTCATAAGTTCCATAATAGAATCAACCCATTTAGGTTCGTTATTAAGTCCGCCTAATGCAGAACCTCTGATAACAGGGGTGTTGTCGCCATCAAATTTATAGAAATTTAATAAGTCGCGAATTTCCATTTCAACAAGTTCTAATAATTCTTCATCGTCAACTAAGTCGACTTTGTTCATGAAAACGACTAATTTTTTCACTCCGACTTGACCAGCTAAAAGAATGTGTTCTCTTGTTTGCGGCATAGGACCATCGGTAGCTGCTACTACTAAGATAGCACCGTCCATTTGAGCTGCTCCCGTTACCATATTTTTAATATAGTCAGCGTGTCCCGGACAGTCAACGTGTGCATAGTGACGGTTCTCAGTTTGGTATTCGACGTGAGATGTGTTAATGGTAATACCACGTTCTTTTTCTTCAGGTGCATTGTCGATAGAATCGAAAGAACGAGCTTCTGATAATCCTTTTTCTGCTAATACTTTTGTTATAGCGGTAGTTAAAGTTGTTTTACCGTGGTCTATATGACCGATTGTTCCAATATTTACGTGTGATTTGGAACGTTCAAATTTTTCTTTTGCCATTTTTAATTGATTTTTGGGTGTTTTTTTATATTCAAAATTATTTTTTCTTTGAGAAATTTATATTCATAGAGCCATTGACGAGAGTTGAACTCGTGACCCCTTCCTTACCAAGGAAGTGCTCTACCACTGAGCTACAACGGCGTCTCTTTGAGCGGAAGACGGGGCTCGAACCCGCCACCTAAAGCTTGGAAGGCTTTCGCTCTACCAAATGAGCTACTTCCGCTTGTGAGATAAAAATGTTTTGTGCGTGGGGGGAGGAGGATTCGAACCTCCGAAGGCTTCGCCAACAGATTTACAGTCTGCCCCATTTGACCACTCTGGTATCCCCCCAATTTATTTCAAAGAACTTGAGCCACTAGAGGGATTCGAACCCCCGACCCGCTGATTACAAATCAGCTGCTCTGGCCAGCTGAGCTACAGTGGCTTTTTTCTAATATTCCATTATAAAAAAAACGGATTGCAAATGTACAACTTTTTTTAATAGTAATTTCTGTTTTTTTCAAAAAAAATCATTTATTTTAAATAAATGAGAATCAACAAAGAATAAAAGCTTTAAAAGTGAAAAAGTTATGTTGATGCGGTTTTGCGATGAAAAATTCAAATAATTTTGGAAACTTTTTGTGTTTCTACCCAAAAAAATTACAAGAATTTATTTCGTCTTTTTGGGTAAAAACATTTTCACGTTTAGTAAAAAAAACCATACTTAAGTTGTATGGTTTTAGTGTGAGTTAGGTATTTCTCGTTAATCAATAGGGGAGAATTCTTCTTTTCCTACTCCGCATAAAGGACAAAGCCAATCTTCGGGAAGGTCTTCGAAAGAAGTGCCCGGTTGAATACCTGCATCCTCATCGCCTATTGCCGGATCGTAAACATATCCGCATACATCACATTCGTACTTTTTTAATGTTGCCATAATTTTAATTTTTTTAGATTTTTGATTTATTGATAAAAGTTGGTATATATTTCGTAAGGGATAATAAAAGCATTTTCTAAGCCTATCATATATCTTGCGAATTATTATGTCTTAAATAGCATAAATAATTTAGCTTGTATAAGTTGAATAGAAATAAGTTAGGGTGTTTGCTTTTGAAATTGAAGAGCATTATTTTCTTTAACATCAAATAAGCAAAAGAAAATAAAGGGATTAACTTCCATTTTTCAATCTTTGCGTATACTCTGAGCAATCGAATGTCTTGGATGAGCAGATTGCGGTCGGGATAATTTTCCAATAGAATTACCAAGTTGGCTACTCCTTGTCTTGTTTTTTCGAGATAAACATCGTTGGTGTCTATGCCGATGTGATAGAGAGGGTTGTCGATGTGTTGAATGGTGCAATTGCGTTTTTTCAGTTCAAATTCGAATAAGGTGTCTTCGTGTCCGTAGTTTTTGAGCAGTTCGTTAAAGCGTATTGACCAAAACAGCTTTTTTGCTATCATAAAATTGAAAGTTGAAAATCGTGAGTTGGGGTTTTGGCTTCTTTCTTCCGCCGATTGGGTTTCGGCACTTACGCCGTATCGCCAACGCAAATAAGCATTCGGTGGTGGGGGAGTAGGTTTATATGCCGTCCCGCCACACACAACGACATCGTTGCCTTTACAATAAGGTAGATAGCGTGCAATGTATTGGTTGTCTACCGGTTCGGAATCGCAATCTAAAAATATTAAATAATCGTATTGTGCTTGTCCGGCCAAAAAATTTCGGGCAATCGCTCTTCCCGCTTTGGTGGGCAGCTCGAAAAGTTTGGTTTTAGATAGTTCTTTTAAAACAGCATTTTCTTCTCTATGGCATGTATTGTCCGAAGCGTCGTCTAATAATAATATTTCGAAATCAATATTTTCTTTGTTTGCTTGTTGGTGTAAGTTGCGAACCAAACTTACGGCATTGTAATTATAAATAGGAATTAATATGGATAACATTGTTTTTACTCTATTACTTTTCCTTGTTCAATACGTAGTAATCGAGAAGGAATTTGGTTGATTATGTTATAATTATGTGTAGCTATTATGACCGATGTTCCTTTTTTGCTGATTTCCTGAAACAGTTTTACAATTTCTAAAGAGGTGTCAGGGTCGAGGTTTCCTGTCGGTTCATCGGCTAATATTATTTCCGGATTGTTAACCAAGGCTCTGGCGATACAAACGCGTTGTTGTTCTCCACCCGAAAGCTGATGCGGCATTTTATGTCCTTTTGTTTTTAGTCCAACTAAATTTAAAACTTCTTCGATACGTTCATCTCTCTTTACGCGGTCTTTCCAGCCCGTAACCTTAGTGATAAATTTTAAATTTTCGTAAATACTGCGGTCGTATAATAACTGAAAGTCTTGAAAGACAATGCCAAGTTTTCTACGTAATCGTTGTATGTTTTTTGATTTAATTTTTAGCATATTAAAACCCGCTACGGTCAATTCTCCGTTTCGTATGGGGACTTCGCCGTACAATATTTTCAGCAAATTACTTTTACCGCTTCCTGTTTTTCCAATCACATATAGCATTTCGCCTTGTTTGACGGAAAAGCTTACATCGGATAAAATCAATATTTTTTTCTGATAAATATCGACATTTTTAACGACTATAACGTCGTGGGCTTCGGCTACGGTCGTGTTTTCCTTTTCTTCTTCCAATTGATTTGCTGTGTTTGTCTCGTCATTATCAGATACGTTATCCGTTGTGTTTTCCGTTAAATCCGGACTTGCAACAGCTTCATTAGAAGGATTATCGGGTTTGCTTTCTAAAATAGGTTTTATTTCTAAATCAATCATAGTTGAGTATTATATCTGATTTGCAAAAGTACATTTTTTTTTATTCCAATCTCTTTTTTTTTTATTTTTCTAAAATTCTATTTCTTAGTTATTTGACTTCCAATCTAAAGCTACTCTACACACTTCCGTATTTCCTTGTCGGGAAAATATGGAAGAGATATAGCTGTGAGCTGCCGTTTGTTTTTTCACTATGGAATATTCGTCTCCGTATTTAGCTTGCGAAATAAAATGGATATTGCATGTTTTTAAAACATGCTGTTGATGGAAATCGTGTCCGTATTCGTCTAAAATCCACATTAAATAACGGGTGTTGTTGACATGTTTATTCATGTCGATATCGGAATGTAACACTCGATGATAAATGTTGGACGAAGGAATATCTATTTTCGGAATTTTCGGAATTTTTCCTTGAATAGCATGCTTGTCTAAAATCATATTAGTCTCGTTTTCAGGTGTTACTTTTTGCGGTTTAAAATTTTCTTTGTTTAAAATGACCCATGCCGAAGTTGCTGCGATAATACGATTTCCTTCTTCGTCGAAGATTTCGAAATCGCGAGGATAAATAATCAGTTCGGGATTTTTTCCCCATGTTTTTAGGTGGATGGATTCGTTCCATTCGGGCATTCGTTCGATGTGAATATGCAGTTTTACCAATGCCCAAAACATGTTTTTTGTTTGCAAAAAATGCCAGCCGAATTGATTGTTGTTGGCGTGTGCCCATGCCGCTTCTTGCATGAAATACATTAAGTTTGATAAAATTAGCTTCCGATTGTCGTCAACAAAATAAGAATAAACTTTAAAAGTTTGCTCGTATATATTTCTTTTTTCCATCCCTGTTTTATTTTTTATTGTAATAAGACTGCAAAGGTAATAAAAAATACTTATGCAAACGAATGTGAGATAAATTTAAAATAATAGCAATAAAAATTGTAATTTTGTCTTTTTTTAATTTAAATACAAATAAAATGATTATAAAAGTAATGAAAAAATTATCAATCAGCATTTTAATGATAAGTTGGTGTGTTTGTTTGCATGCTCAAACGAAGACTTTTGTTTTAGAAGAGCTTTTTACTTCTCGTAAATTATATGCCGACAATCTTCAACAATTACAGTGGGTTTCAACGAGCAATGACTTTGTGTATGTTGTAGATAGTACTTTGATGAAAGCCAATGTTGCCAATACTAATCCTCGTGTGTTTGTGCCTTTGGCAGATATTAATAAAGCATTGTTAGCCGTCAATTTAAACACGGTTAAAAATTTTCCTGCTATTCAGCATTGGTCGTCTGTGAATGGTTTTTATTTTCGTTCACAGAATTTTTTACTGCATTATCGTATTGATTTAAAACAAATAGATAAGCAGATTCCTATTGTAAAAGAAGCTGAAAATCTGCAAATTGATTATGACCGTCAACAAATTGCTTATACGGTAGAGAACGATTTGTTTGTTATAAAAGCAGACCGACAAGCTGTTCGAGTTAATAAAGAAACAGCTTCCGACATTCGTTTCGGACATATCGTGCATCGCAATGAATTTGGTGTGGAGCAAGGTTCTTTTTGGTCGCCCAAAGGCAATTATTTAGCTTTTTATCGTATGGATGAAAGCATGGTTACCGATTATCCGTTGGTGAATACAAGTACGCGTATTGCCACTTTGAAAAACGAAAAATATCCCATGGCAGGCGAAACAAGTCATCAGGTTAGTTTAGGGGTGTATAATATGAACACTAAAACTATTGTTTATATGCAAACAGGAGAGCCTGCCGATCAATATCTTACATCTATTACGTGGAGTTTGGACGAAAAATATATTTTTATCGGAATTCTTAATCGTGAACAAAATCACTTGAAAATGAATCAATACAATGCTGTTACGGGTGAATACGTAAAAACATTGTTTGAAGAGAAAAACGAACGCTATGTAGAACCTATGTATCCGTTGTATTTTCTTGCTAATCAACCCAATCATTTTGTGTGGGTAAGTCGTCGCGATGGTTGGAATCATTTGTATTTATACGACATTTCGGGAAAGTTAATCCGACAGCTTACCAAAGGAAATTGGGAAGTGAAAAGTATTGCCGGCTTTAATGAAAAGAGTAGTTGTCTTTTCTTTTATTCCAATAAAGATGAAATTGTGGGCAATCATTTCTATCAATTGGATATCAAAAGCGGAAGTATACGGCATATTACCCAAGAATTGGGAATGCACCGCGTTCGGTTTTCTAATGACGGATTATGGTTTTTAGATACGTACAACAATTTGACTACTGCCAACGAAATAAAATTAAAAAACAACAAAGGGAAAGAAAAAGCAGTTTTATTGCCCAATAGAAATCATTTGAGCGATTATGCTTTACCCGAAACCAAACTGATGACAATAAAGAATAAAAACGGCGATGATTTGTATTGTCGTCTGATTTATCCTATTAATTTCGATTCTTTAAAAAAATATCCCGTTTTTATTTATGTGTATGGTGGTCCTCATTCTCAAATGGTTACTAATGGATGGTTGTCGGGAGGTTGGTTTTTACATTATATGGCACAAAAAGGTTATATTGTATTTACATTGGACAATAGAGGAACCAATTACAGAGGTTTTGAATTTGAAAGCTGTATTCATCGGCACTTGGGCGATTTTGAAGTAGAAGACCAAATGTGTGGTGTTGACTACTTAAAGTCATTAAAATATGTTGATACGGAACGTCTATCCATTGACGGCTGGAGTTACGGAGGCTTTATGACGTTGAGTATGTTTTTGCGAAATCCGGGAGTGTTTAATCGTGCTTCTTGTGGTGGTCCTGTCATTGATTGGAAGTATTATGAAGTGATGTATGGCGAGCGTTATATGGATAAGCCTCAAGATAATAAAGAAGGATATGAAAAGTCTTCTTTATTGAATTATGTTGATAGCATAGAAGGGAAAATATTGATTTTTCACGGAGCAATGGACCCAACAGTAGTATGGCAGAACTCTTTGCAGTTTATTGAAAAAAGTATTAAAGCTAAAAAACAAGTAGATTATTTTGTTTATCCTTCTCATGGGCATAATGTAGGAGGAATTGACAGGGTACACTTATGGAAAAAAATAGAAGATTTCCATACTTATTAAAAAAGGAAGGGGGATACAGTTAGTTTGCCCGTCTTCTGTTTTCTTCATAAATTATTTTTCCTTCTTGAATTAAACCATCAGGCATTACTGCATCTTTTTCAAAAAAGGAAAAAATACAATAATAAAGTTCTTTATTTGCTTTGTAGTATTTTCCTTTATAATAATATTCTCCATTGGCTCTGAAATAGATTTTTGCTATCCTTCCGTTGCAAAAAAACAATTTAACGCAGGCAGTGCAATCTTTTCCTCTCCAAGAAGGGCGATAACGTTTATAGGGAATTGTGTCTTGAGACATTAATAATGTTTTAAATGATTTATAATCATAAAATAAATCATAAAGACTAATGGGAGTATCAATTTTTAATACTAAATGATAATGAGACCGTTGTTTTAAAGTTTTAATTGTTATTGGGATGGGAGTGCGGACATTCCAACTCAACCCGTAAATCTCTACTTTTTTTACAACGAGACATTGTGCAAAAGCCCCTATCGTTGAAAATAATAAAATTGCTATAAGTATTTTTTTCATGATTATTGACTATTTAGTCGACCCTTAAAAAGCCAATTTATTTTGTCTTTGTATGAAAATAAGGTTGAAAATTGATAGAAATAATTTTTGAAAAAAGAGCAAAAAAGATGATTTCCATTTGTTCATCATCCTTTTG